>NZ_MNQY01000117.1:0-41348 GCF_001915675.1 Parabacteroides sp. merdae-related_45_40
TTATCCTGTACACCCTGGTAAACCATCCTGTACACCTTGACCGATTATCCTGTACAGGCTGTTGTTACTGAGTGGTTACTAATAAGATAGAGGATGGTAACCTTTGAGATAAATCGTGTTAATGTTAAATCTAATAGAAAGATAATAGTATGGCGGTAAGATACAAGCTGACAAAAATCAATGACAATATTACTGATAATAAGACGGTAAAGTATTCGGTAACGACGGTAAGCTATGACAATGTGAATTTGGATGCTTTAGCCGAGCAAATAGCCGGATCCAGTACATTTTCCTACGGCGAAGTGAAAGGACTTGTGGAAAATCTGACTATTCTGATTGCGGAAGCTCTGGAAGGCGGCAATACCGTGACGATCGACGGTTTGGGAACATTTTCCGTAACTGCCCGACCCAACCGTGAAGTGGAAGATCCGTTGAAAATCCGTGCCGAGTCTATTAAGCTGAAAGGAATTGGCTTCAAACCCAGCCCGAAACTGAAGGAGAGGCTGAGAAGTATTGAGTTTACGAGGATGAAATAGGTTTTATACATAAAGTTTACGGGAAGTATTTGCCATTTGCAATCTTACCAGGTAATAATTTGTATAATAGTTTGTTATTCCATTGCAAATATCTTTTTGAGTTTGCAATGGAGTTTGTCATTAGTCATAAAACAAAAGTTGCACAAATGAGTCCGGATATGAAAATAACACAAGTGAAGAGTAATGGTAAGTCTTTGAAAAATATAGAGTTGCCAGATGTGATGACTGCGATAAGATCCGGCGAACAAGCCAGGGTGGTGAATGAACATCGGGGGATATTATCCTCTTCAATGCCTGGCGATCGGAACATTCATGCGACGGATATTCCTGTTTTGCTTTTTGCCGCCCGGTTCAGGAAAAAAGAAAGCAGGATAGAGTATCAGGCGTATAACGGGCTGGTGCTGATGGATGTCGGCAATCTGGCGGATAGGGAAGAGGCCGTGGCAGTGAAGCGACTCGCTTCCTTAGCCCCGCAGACAATGGCAGCCTTTGTCGGTTCGAGCGGGAAGAGCGTGAAAATACTGGTTCCTTTTGTGTTGCCCGACGGTTCCCTTCCGGAAAAGAGGGAGTTGGCCGAGTTGTTTCATGCGGTGGCCTACAGGCGTGCAGTGGCCTTTTATCAGGCTCATCTGCAACGTCATATAGAGATGGGGGAGGAGGCATCGTTGGAAAGAGGATGCCGCCATTCTTTTGATCCTGGTTTATATTATAATCCGTCGGCCACACCGTTGATTCAGGAGCAACCGATGCAGATGCCTGCCGAACCGACCTATCGGGAGGTGGTGGCCAAAGAGGAAGATCCGCTTTTGCGCATGATGCCCGGATATGACCGCAGTCGTATCGTTTCCCGTTTTTATAATGCCTGTATGTTGGACGCCCTCGAAAAGACGGGTGGCTTGGATGAAGGAAAAGAGGTCAGGCCTTTCCTGACAAGGTTGGCTGAAAATTGTTTTCGCTCCGGTATTCCGGAAGAGGATGTGGTTCGCTGGACAAAGATTAGCCGGAATCTCGAACTGTTTGAAGAGGAGATCCGGGAGACGATTCACATGGTGTACCAACTGTCGAAGTGTTTCGGGAAGAAGCCGGTGATGCCTGCCGAGCAACTGCTTTCGATAAAGACGGACGAGTTTATGAAACGGCGGTATGAGTTCCGGCGGAATATGCTGGCAGGCGAAGTGGAGTTCCGGGCAAGAGGTTCGTACTATATCCATTTTGCCCCGGTTACCGAAACGGTTCTAAATAGCATCGGTCTGAATGCGCAGGCCGAAGGACTGGCTCTTTGGGATCGCGATGTGAAGCGGTATGTCTATTCCGACAGGGTTCCGGTCTTTTATCCGTTGGAAGATTATCTGGAATATTTGCCGGAGTGGGACGGTAAGGATCATATACGTGCACTGGCCGACACACTGCCGACCGCTAATGCCCAGTGGCGCAATCTGTTTTATATCTGGTTCCTGAGTATGACCGCCCACTGGTACAGGCGCGAGCATTTGCATGCAAACAGTTCGTTGCCTTTGCTGGTCGGTCCGCAGGGATGTGGCAAGTCCACCTGGTGTCGGAATTTGTTGCCGCCTTCGCTTCGTATGTATTATACGGATAGCATTGATTTCAGTAACAAACGGGATGCCGAACTGATGCTGACTCGTTTTGCCTTGATCAATATCGATGAATTCGATTCGGTCAGTTCCGCTTACCAGAGCTTTTTAAAGAATGTCCTGCAAAAGCCGGTTGTCAACGCCCGCCAGCCTTATAAGCGAAGTATTCAGGCATTGCACCGGTATGCCTCTTTTATCGCGACCTGCAACAATTACGATCTGTTGACCGATCCGACCGGAAGCCGGCGTTTTATCTGTATCGAGATATCCGGTACGATAGATAATTCAACGTCGATAAACTATGAACAGTTGTATGCCCAGGCAGTGGCTGCTTTAAAGAATGGCGAACGTTATTGGTTTACTTCCGAAGAGGAGTTCTCGACAACTCGTAACAATGAAGTATTCCAGCAACTGCCTGTCGAAGAACAGTTGTTTCTTCAGTACTTTCGTGCCGCCCGGCCGGGAGAGGAGAGTCTGGAATTATCCGCCATTGAAATTCTCCAGTATCTGCAAAGTGAAAGTGGCATTAAGTTGGGCAATAAACGGCTGACTTATTTCGGCCGCCTGCTCCAGAAGAATAAGATCCCTTCACGCCGCACGATGAAAGGAACTTGCTATTCGGTGGTGAAGGTGGGATAATGTAGGGTGAATAACAAATGTTATTGCAAATGAAAAAGAGTTTGCAATGAAGTAATGGGTTATTATATAGTTACTTATAGGTCGCTATTGCAAATGGCGAATGGATAGTGGAAAATTGTTGTATGATTGAAGCATAAGCGTAATCATGTTGTTTATAAAGTAATCTGTAACTTTGTCGCCAAAGTTAGGAATAAGCTTTTTAATATAGATGATGAATAATGAATAAAAAGATACTTCAGTTAGCGCTTCCTTCTATTGTTTCCAATATAACGGTTCCTTTGTTGGGATTGGTCGATGTGGCGATTGTCGGACATTTGGGGGCCGCTTCCTATATCGGGGCGATTGCGGTAGGGGGGATGCTGTTCAATATTATTTACTGGTTGTTCGGTTTCTTGCGGATGGGAACGAGTGGGATGACTTCACAGGCTCTGGGGAGACGGGATCTCCTGGAAGTAACGAGGGTATTATTCCGGTCGGTCGGTGTCGGGATTCTGATTTCTCTGGCTCTGCTTCTGCTCCAGTATCCGATACGGGAAATAGCTTTCTTACTATTGGATACGACGGATGAGGTAGAACGGTTGTCTTCCTTATATTTCAATATTTGTATTTGGGGAGCGCCGGCTGTGTTGGGATTGTATGGTTTCTCCGGTTGGTTTATCGGAATGCAGAATTCCCGTTTCCCGATGTTTATTGCGATCACCCAGAATGTCGTGAATATCGTGGCGAGTCTGGTCTTCGTCTTTGTGTTCGGCATGAAGGTGCAAGGGGTTGCGACGGGAACGCTGATCGCTCAATATGGAGGCTTCGGGATGGCTGTATTCCTGTGGTTCGTATTCTATCGGAAGCGGTTGAATATTCGTGTTTGCTGGCATGAGGTCATGGATAAGGTCGCTATGCGTCGCTTCTTCCAGGTGAATGGCGATATTTTCTTTCGTACACTTTGTTTGGTGGCGGTTACTACATTTTTTACTTCTACAGGTGCGAGACAGGGCGATATCGTTTTGGCCGTTAATACATTGCTGATGCAGTTGTTTACGCTTTTCTCCTATATCATGGACGGTTTTGCCTATGCGGGCGAGGCTTTGGCGGGACGTTATATCGGTGCTCGGAACAAAACAGCCCTTAGTCGGATGATCCGTTTGCTGTTTGGCTGGGGAATCGGGTTGTCCCTTTCGTTTACCTTGCTTTATGGAGTAGGCGGGAAAGGTTTTCTCTCCCTCCTGACGAATGACTCTGTTGTCATACAAGAGGCCGGAACCTATTTCTATTGGGTGCTGGCTGTCCCGCTTGCCGGCTTTGCCGCCTTCTTGTGGGATGGAATCTTGATCGGTGCGACAGCTACCCGCCTGATGCTTTATTCGATGTTGGTCGCTTCCGGCACTTTTTTTTTGATCTATTACCTCTTTTTCGGAATGATGGGAAATCATGCATTGTGGATGGCATTTCTGATATATCTGTTGCTTCGTGGTAGTATGCAATGGGTATTATGGAATCGCCACAATGAATTAGCGTAATCGGTCGTATGCCCATTGTGCCGGATTGTTTAATATATAATTGGATATATTATGATACGCCTTTTCATCCTGTATGATATGTTCATAATAATTACGTTGCCATAATTTTTGACCGTGTAGATTAATCATTTTTGTCGATTGATATTTAAAATATCCCACAATATGCCCCAGTGTCACCACGTAGGGGCGGGGTTCGCCTGCCCTAAATGCATCCCGATCGATTTTTATAATCGCATGGAAATGATTTGGCATAATAACATATTCGCAACATTCGATATTGGGGTATTTGTGTTCCAAATCCCAATAACATTGTTGGATTATTTCACCATATGGGTTTAATATCATTTATAACCCTTCCTGTGAATAATCATATCCTTTCAAACGGATACTGTGACGATGGTGGATGTCTGGATTGTTCTGTTTCATAGTCGATGGTTGTCTTATTGGCTTAATACGAGCCTAAATATAAGGAAAAAGCCGGAAATCAAGAGAAGATATCCGGCTTTTATGAAATTAGATACGCTCTATTATTGTCTGTAGCTTGCTAATTCGTCGGCATTGAATTTCAAGATAAAGCTGCTGTGTTTTTCCACTTCCGCTTCGACATAATTCAAGTATACGACAGCTGATTTGGCAAACATTTCAGGAGCCTTTGTCGCGTCTTGGATCAGCAGGTGAGCCATGATGCAGTCGGCTGCCATTTCATAAAGGCGACGGGCAACAAAGTCCTGCAATTCCTGGTTCTGTGCTTCCTTCACCTTGTTCATGCAGGCTTCGAACTTATTGGCCATTTCAACCAGGCGGCCTTTCAGCGGTTCCATTTCAGGAGAACACGGGATTGTTTCGAATTCTCGGATGGTAGCCAGATAGGAACCGTTGGTCACGTAACGGATGGCTGCAACTGTCTGCAACTGCGTCGTCCCCTCGTAGATGGAGGTGATGCGGGCATCCCGGTAGATACGTTGACAAGCATATTCCAGCATGAAGCCTGAACCACCATGAATTTGGATACAGTCGTATGCGTTCTGGTTGGCATATTCGGAGTTCATACCTTTTGCCAGCGGGGTGAAAGAGTCGGCCAGTTTGGCATATTTTTTCTGTTCCTGACGTTCTTCCGGAGTCAGCTTGCGTTCACGGGCGATGTCGTCCAGTGCTTTGTAGATATCTACATAGCGGGAAGTCTGATACAGTAAGGCACGGCCGGCATCCAGCTTCGCTTTCATGATAGACAGCATGTCGTAAACAGCCGGGAATTCGATAATTGCTTTGCCGAACTGTTTGCGTTCCTTTGCGTAAGCTAACCCTTCGTTGTAGGCGGCTTGGCTCAGACCGACAGACTGTGCGGCGATACCCAGACGGGCACCGTTCATCAGCGCCATCACATATTTGATCAAACCTAATTTGCGATCTCCGCAAAGTTCGGCTTTCGCATTCTTGTAAACCAGTTCGCAGGTAGGCGAACCGTGAATACCCAACTTGTTTTCAATACGGCGGACATCTACGCCACCCTGGCGTTTGTCATAGATGAACATAGACAGGCCACGCCCGTCTTTCGTCCCTTCTTCCGAACGGGCCAAGACCAGATGAAGGTCGGCGTCTCCGTTTGTGATGAAACGTTTTACACCGTTCAGACGCCAGCAATTTTCTTTTTCGTCGAAAGTCGCTTTCAGCATCACGGACTGCAAGTCGGAACCGGCATCCGGCTCTGTCAAGTCCATAGACATCGTTTCACCGGCGCAGATACGCGGAATGAAACGGCTGTGCTGGTCTTCGTTTCCGAATTCATATAATGTCTCGATACAATCTTGCAACGACCAGATGTTTCCGAATCCAGCATCGGCAGCGGCCACGATTTCGGCGCACATGGTGTACGGCGTGATCGGGAAGTTCAAACCACCGAAACGGCGCGGCATCGTCATACCGTTCAGGCCGGCTTTCACCATTGCATCCAGATTCTGCTTGGTCCCGGAAGCGTATTCCACACGTCCGTTTGCGCAGTGGGGGCCTTCTTCGTCAACTCCTTCGGCATTGGGAGCGATGATCTCACCCGTGATTTCGCCTGTGATTTCAAGCACTTTGTCGAACGAGTCCATTGCATCGGCATAATCCTGCGGTGCATAGTCGAACTCTTCTTTATCTCTGTAATTGCGTTCTTTCAGTTCGCAAATACGTTCCATCATCGGATTGTTCAAGTGATACTTGAGTTCCGGAATGTCTGTATAATAATTTGCCATCTCTTTACTTGCTGTTCTGTTTGTAATACTTAATCATCTTCGGAATCACCTCCTCAACAGTGCCGTTGATCACGTAGTCGGCAATCGTGTTGATCGGAGCGTTCTCGTCGTTGTTGATAGAGATGATGATACCTGCATCCTGCATACCTGCGATATGCTGGATCTGTCCGGAGATACCGCAAGCGATATACAATTTCGGACGGACCGTCACACCTGTCTGGCCGATCTGGCGGTCATGGTCACAGAAACCGGCATCAACGGCTGCACGGCTGGCGCCTACTTCGGCATGAAGTTCCTTTGCCAGTTCGAACAACATATCGAAACTTTCCTTGGAACCCATTCCGTAACCGCCGGCTACTACGATCGGAGCACCTTTCAGGTTGTGTTTGGCCTTTTCTATGTGGCGGTCGATGACCTTTACGACATAATCCGTTTCCGGAACATATTTGGCGACGTCGTGTTTTACCACTTCGCCTTTATAACCGGCGTCCAGAATTTCTTTTTTCATCACACCTTCGCGAACAGTCGCCATCTGAGGACGGTGTTCCGGATTGATGATCGTCGCTACGATGTTACCGCCGAAAGCGGGACGGATCTGGTATAACAGGTTTTCGTATGTTTTACCAGCTCTTTTGTCTTCGTGCGAGCCGATTTCGAGGGATGTACAGTCTGCTGTCAGACCGCTTGTCAGTGCAGAAGAAACACGGGGGCCTAAGTCACGGCCGATAACCGTTGCTCCCATCAGGCAGATCTGCGGTTTTTCTTCTTTGAACAGATTGATCAAAACAGAAGAATGAGGAAGGGAAGTGTACGGGAACAGACCGGGAGCGTCAAAAATATGCACCTTGTCCACGCCATAAGGCATCACCTGCTTTTCAATCCCTTCCAGTCCGGAACCGGCCACAATGGCTTCGAGTTGGCAGTTCAACTGGTTGGCTAACTTGCGACCTTTGGTCAGCAGTTCGAGGCTTACATCGGCAATCGTTGTACCTTCAAGCTCACAATATACAAATACATTATTCATATTGTTCAATCTTTTTTACCGTATGAATTGTCAATTATCAATTGTCAATTATCCGATAGTGTGGTTAGCTAACAGTTCAACAATCAAATCTTCCACATCCTTGTCTGAGCCGGTCAGCGTCTTGCTTTCCTTTGCCTGGAACACGATGTTCTGAATCGCTTTGACTTTTGTCGGCGAACCGGACAAACCGCATTGTGCGAGATCTCCGTTTACATCGGCAACACTCCATTCCGGAATATTCAGGTACGGGCGCTTTTCATACAGTTCGGGGTATGGCAGTGCCGATACGCCTTCCGGATGGCAGGCGGGAGCGGGAACTTTTTCCTGCGCGCCCAATGCCCGTTTGTATTTCATCACCAACTTGGCATTACGCGGACGGCAGGGGGCAGCCGAACCGTTGACCGTAATCACGATAGGCAGCGGACCTTCCACTGTTTCGACACCACCGTCGATATGCCGTTTCACTGTGATACTGCGATTCTTTTCGTCTACGTTCAGGATTTCTTCGGCATATGTGACCTGTGTTAATCCTAACTTTTCAGCGACTTGAGGACCTACCTGTGCTGTATCGCCGTCAATAGCCTGGCGTCCTCCGATGATAATATCGTAGTCACCTATTTTCTTGATTGCTGTGGCAAGCGCATAAGACGTTGCCAAAGTGTCGGCACCGGCAAATGCACGGTCGGTTAGCAGATAACCACCGTCTGCTCCCCGGTATAAACCTTCACGAATAATTTCAGCTGCACGCCCCGGACCCATTGTCAACAAGGTTACCGTAGTTCCCGGATAGGCGTCTTTCAAGCGGAGGGCTTGTTCTAATGCGTTCAGATCTTCCGGGTTGAAGATTGCGGGAAGTGCGGCCCGGTTGATAGTTCCGTCCTCTTTCATCGCATCCTTTCCCACATTGCGTGTGTCCGGAACCTGTTTCGCCAATACAATAATTTTTAAACTCATATTATAGGAATATTAGATTTCTATATTGGATATTTGTTCGAATTAACCTTCTGAATACTGACCTGCAAAAGTAATCAAACATTCTTTATATCAAAGAACTTTCGTCTGGAATCTGCACACTTTAGGTTTTTTTGAGCATATCCTTTCTTTTTACTTACCACCTTACTAATCACCATAATTTAGGCACGGATTACACGGAAAACACGGAAAGAAAATAAATTTATCCGTGTCAATCCGTGAAATCCGTGCCTGAAAGATCGTGATAAAGGTGCTTTGGCACCGTTTTGTCAAGTCGAAATCGAGTAATAGGTTTGCGCCGGTTTATATTAAATTTCGCATGCACAAAGTGTTGGAATCAGGTTGCGGTCGCCATACGCATTGTCTACGCGGGCTACATTCACCCAGAATTTGCTGTCGTGCAACCATTCCAGCGGGAAGGCGGCCTTGCTGCGCGGATACTCGTGTTTCCATTCGTCGGCCGTTACTTCATATTCGGGATGAGGAGCGTTCTTTAATACGTTGTCTTCCTTTGAAGCCTTGCCTTCTTCCACTTCCTTGATTTCGTTCCAGATACATTCCAGCACCTCGACGAAACGATCCAGTTCGGCTTTGCTTTCGCTTTCGGTCGGTTCGACCATCAGAGTGCCGTGAACAGGGAAGGAAAGAGTTGGAGCGTGGTAGCCGAAGTCCATCAGGCGCTTGGCGATATCGCCTTCATCGATGCCCGAACGTTCTTTTACCGTGCGGCATTCCAGGATCAGTTCGTGACCGACGCGACCTGTAGCACCTGTGTAAACGATTCCGTAAGTGTCTTTGAATTTGGCTGCCAGATAATTCGCATTCAAGATCGCGGTCTTGGTGACCGTTTCCAACCCTTCTGTTCCCAACATGCGGATATAAGCATATGTGATCGGCAGAATGCCCGCGCTACCGTAAGGTGCGGCGGAGACTGTGTTCAGGTCGCTGCCCCATAATATCGGATGCTGTGGCAGGAACGGGACGAGATGTGCGGCAACGCAGATCGGACCGACACCGGGACCGCCTCCTCCGTGAGGAGAAGAAAAGGTCTTATGCAGGTTTAGGTGGCAGACGTCTGCACCGATAGTACCCGGATTGGTCAGACCGACTTGTGCATTCATGTTGGCGCCGTCCATATACAGCTGACCACCGCAAGCGTGAACAATGTCGCACATTTCCTTGATGTCCACCTCGAAGATACCGTGAGTAGACGGATAGGTGATCATGCTGGCTGCTAAGTTGTCCTTGTTGGCTTCGGCTTTAGCCCGGAAATCTTCCAAGTCGATATTTCCTTTGTCGTCACATTTCACCGTAACGGTCGTAAAACCGCATTGAACCGCACTTGCCGGGTTCGTACCGTGGGCAGAGGCAGGAAGCAGGACGATGTTGCGATGTCCCTGCCCGATGCTTTCCAGATAAGCCCGGATTACGCGCAGACCTGTATATTCGCCGGCTGCTCCGGAATTAGGTTGCAGCGTACAGCCTTTGAATCCGGTGATCTCACACAAGTAAGCCGATAAGTTTTCAATCAGTTCCGTGTAGCCTTCGACCTGGTCTTCCGGTGCATACGGATGTATATTCATGAATTCCGGACGGCTGAGTGGAAGCATGGTCGATGCCGGATTCAGTTTCATCGTACAAGAACCTAAAGAGATCATGGATTGGGCCAATGAAACATCCTTTCGTCCCAGGCGGGTGATATAACGCATCAGTTCCGTTTCGGTATGATATTTTTTGAATACGTCTTCTTGCAGGAATTCGGAAGTACGGGCGAATTTCGGATCGAAATAAGTTTTCTCAGGAACGGCTTCTTTCAGCATGTAGTCCTTTCCGGCTGCCCCTGCGAAGATATACAGCAATACGCCGATATCGGTCGGTCCGGTCGTTTCGTCCAAGCTGATGCCGATCTGTCCGGCATCGAAGTAACGCAAGTTCACCTTACATTCCAATGCGATCTCGCGGAGTGCATTGATGGATACATGTTCCGGCAACTGGATTTTCAGTGTGTCGAAATAGTTTTTGTTCAATTGTTTGTAGCCTAGTTTTTCCAACTCGCCTGTTAGGAAACCTGCAGAAGCGTGGATACGACCTGCGATGTTCTTCAAGCCTTCGGCACCGTGGTAAACGGCGTAGAAACCAGCCATCGTGGCTAGCAAGGCTTGGGCGGTACAGATATTGGAGGTCGCCTTTTCACGTTTGATATGCTGTTCGCGTGTTTGCAAAGCCAAGCGGTAAGCCGTGTGTCCATAGGCATCTTTGGAAATGCCGATGATACGTCCGGGGATGGAACGCTTGTATTCGTCTTTCGTGGCGAAGAATGCAGCGGACGGACCACCGTAGAACATCGGGATACCGAAACGTTGGCTGCTTCCGAACACGACATCTGCACCCCATTCTCCCGGAGGAGTCAGCAGGACAAGACTCATCAGGTCGGCAGCAACGGCGACACGTGCTCCACCGGCATTGGCACGTACGATGAATTCTTTATAATCTTCGATCGAACCGTCGGCATTCGGATACTGGACGATAGCCCCGAATACATCCGGTGTGAATTCAAATGTTTTGTAATCACCCACAACGACCTTGATGCCTTGCGGGATCATGCGAGTGTTGATAACGGCCAGTGTAGAGGCGAATACGTTTTCGTCGACAAACAACGTATTGGCTTCTGCTTTCACCTGTGCACGGCTACGGCTACCGTAGAACATGGTTGCCGCTTCGGCTGCTGCTGTCGCTTCGTCCAGCAGGGAACAGTTGGCTAGCGGCAGGCCGGTCAGTTCAGCGATAACAGTCTGGAAATTCAACAACGCTTCCAGACGTCCTTGTGAAACTTCTGCCTGGTACGGAGTGTAGGAAGTGTACCAAACCGGATTTTCAAATACGTTACGTTGGATAGGAGCCGGACATACTGTGTCATACCAACCCATTCCGATATAAGAAGTGAAGACTTCGTTTTTGGATGCCAACTCCGAGATGTGTTCTGCGAACTCACGTTCCGTCATGGGTTCGGGAAGGTTAAGCGGTTCTTTCAAACGGATGTCGGACGGGATGGTCTGATCGATCAGTTCGTCAACCGACTTGACGCCGATGGCTTGCAGCATGGAAGGAATGTCTTCTGCCGAGATACCAACGTGGCGGTTTACAAATTTATTTGTGTCCATAATATTGTGATTTATGATTTATGAATTAATTCTTAATTGTCAATTACAAATAGGGATTGTTGAACTTCTCATCGATGACTCTTGTTTCCGGTCCATGCCCCGGATAGATTACTGTCTCGTCGGGAAGTGAAAGGAGTTTGTCGTGGATGGCGGCAACCAATACCTCCTGGTTTCCACCCCAAAGGTCGGTACGGCCGATACTTCCGGCAAACAGTGCATCGCCGACGATCGCAAAGCCGTTCTTTTTGTTATAGAAAGCGATGCTGCCGGGTGAATGTCCGGGAACTGTCAGCACTTGAAGTTCGGATGTGCCGAACTTAATGATCTCGCCTCCTACGATATATTTTTCAACCGGGACGTTCTCAACATGCTGACGGAGTCCGAACAACTTGGCCTGTTCGTCCGGAGAGGGTAGTTTCTCGACATCCTGCTTGTTCGCTTCGGGTTTCAAACCGTATGTCTTATATATAAAACCGTTTCCAAATACGTGATCCACGTGCAGATGAGTACAGAGCAAATGCTTTAATGTCAACTTGTTTTCGAGGATAAAGTCGGTTAACTCCTTTTCTTCTTCCTTGCGACAGCAACCACAATCGATCAGTACGGCCTCGCGTGTATCATCATACAGCAGGAATGTGTTTTCCTGGAAATAATTGAACTCAAACGATTTTATTGTAATCATAACGGTACGTAAACAACTTTTTTAGTTTGGAAAAATTCTTCTTTAAAATGGTCACTCAGGTTGAGGCTGACAGCTTGCTTGTGGAATGGCAATATTTCATGCTGCAACTCTCCTCCTTTCAGACAAATCAAACCGTTAGGAAGTGCATTTTGTTGTTCCTTCTTTATATTCTTACGGGCGATTTTTACCAGATCGGCCAGTGGCATGACGGCACGACTCACGACAAAGTCGAATAATTGTTTTTCCTCTTCGGCACGACAATGGCGGAAAGTGACGTTTTTCAGACCGATCGCTTCGGCTACAGCTTGTCCGACCTTGATTTTTTTTCCGATACTGTCTACCAAATGAAACTGTACTTCAGGGAGCAGGATCGCAAGTGGTATGCCGGGAAAACCGCCTCCCGTACCGATATCCATAATTGTCGATCCTTCTCTGAATTTCAGCATTTTCAAGATACCTAACGAATGAAGTACGTGGTGCAGGTACAGGTTCTCTATATCTTTGCGTGAAATTACATTGATTTTGGAATTCCAGTCTGAATACAAATCAAACAGGGCGTCTATCTGTCGCTTTTGCGCATCGGTTAGCGTTGGAAAGTAAGACTTTAGAACCCCCAATTGACAATTGACAATTGACAATTGGGAGGATATTGTTGCATTGTTATCCATATGTATAGGATTATTGTTATATTTTATTTGTCAATTGTCAATTAGTTTCGCAATTGGACTGTCTTTTTTCAATAGATATAGGATTTCCGCATAGGGTAAGAATACGTTTGTTTCCCTTACCACGTAAGCGGCGATCTCATATTCATTAAAGGTATACGTGATGCCGTCCTCGTCGACCAGGAAATTACCGTTCGGAAAAATTTCTTCGACACTGAAAAAACCGATGTTTTCCAAATCTTTCGGATTCTCCACCTTGTTTTGTTTGGCAATATGATCGATCAATATCTGTGCGAGGCTGTCCTGGAAGTTCTCGATGAAAATATCTTCTTCTGTGATTGCATTGCCTGTTTTCAAGTTGATCACGTGATTGTTGTAGGCATGCGAACCGTGTGCACCGCCTGTATAGTTTTCGAAACTTACAGTATAGCTCAGAATGTCATTCTGGTTGTAGACGATTTCATCCGATGACATTTCGAAATAAGAGAACCAGGCTCCGACCGGCAGATCGTCCTTCTTTTCCAACTCTGCCTTGAAATCGGCTTCCAGTTCTTTATAGTTGTTCAGATAGTCTTCCGTGTACTTGGCGACCGCCTCTTCTGGAGACAGGTTCTCATAATTCTCGCCGAAGTAGGAGAGGACAAAGTCATTCTGTATCTTTTTCAGAATCTCCTTATCGGAAAATTTGGCAGGATAGGTGAAGTTCAATTGCAAGTTGCAATTGGGATTATCGGGATTATTCAGCAGATGATAGGTCCTATCCACCCGGATAGAATCGAATTTAATATCATTATCGGCCGTTTGCTTCGTGTTAGTATTGCAACCGGTTACGAACATTCCTAAAAAGAAAAGCGCTATCAGGCTTTTACTAATTTGTGTACTCATCGGAATCATAGATTTTAGATAATACTTTTAGATGCAAATGTAAGCTATTATCTTGTAATAAACGAATGGCTGGTTTCTTTTTTCAGCCTCGGAGGCATCAAAAGGGTGAGGAGATAGCAGTGCTGGTGTTGTTTCCTGCCTATGTAACGGTCGTTCCCTACCTATGAAACTACTGTTTCCTGCCCATGAAACGGGAGTACCATGCCAGTGGAACTCTTGTGCCAATAAAATGTAACAGGCTTGGCACTGCGTTCTGGCTTATCATCCGGAAAAGGAATTCTGCTTGGCGAAGGTTGAGTTGTAATAAATGTTTTAAACGAAAATAAACGCTAATTAGGCAACCTTTTGAGAAAAAGGTTGCCTAATTCTATTTGTGAAACGAACAAATCCCCTATATTTGCAGAGTGTGTACGCACACCTCTTTGAACCATGTAAAAAATAACAGGTAACAAATGGCTTATTCTAACTATTATGCGGCTTCTGGGCTTTTCCATGGATCTATGTCGTCGGTAATGGGAACGCAGTTTGACATCTTGATGGTCGGCAGTGATCCCCGCCTTCTTGGTACGGTCTGGGAAAAGGTCGAATCGGAAGTACAGCGATTAGATAAAATGCTGAACCGGTTCGATCCGGAGAGTGAGGTTTCATTTGTTAACCGGGAAGCCGGGCACTACCCGGTGACGGTGGGGGAAGAGCTTTGGAATATATTGTTGAACTGCAAGCGTTACAATGAGCTGACGGAAGGATATTTCGATATAACTTTGCAGGGATTCGACCAGGTATTGCTGACGGAAGAAGATAAAAGCATTTTTTTCTTTTCTGAATCTTTACACATTGATCTCGGCGGGTACGGGAAAGGATATGCGCTTGCTAAAATACGGGAACTGTTGGAAGAAAACGGGATTGGTAAGGCGCTTGTCAATTTCGGAAATAGTTCGGTTCTGGCGGTCGGTACGCATCCGTGCGGCGAATATTGGCCGGTGGGTCTTGACAATCCGTTTACGAAAGAGCGGATTGCCGATTTGAAGTTGAGTGATAGTTCGTTATCGATATCGGGAAATATGCCTTCCCATCCGCGCCATATCGTGAACCCGCATACGGGAACATTCGTGGAGGATAAGAAAATGGTGTCGGTGGTGGCGAAAGATCCGGTGGTGGCGGAGATTCTGACAACTGCCTTTATGATCTGCGGCGACGAGCGTGTTCCGGTAATCGCGTCTCAATTTGATATTTATGAAAAACATGTATATAAGTTATGAAAAATGATGAGAATTCAGTCAATTTAAGCCGGCGGGACTTCTTTAAGGAGTTGGGAATGATTGGTGGAGGCGGTGTGCTGCTTTCCGCGTTTCCCTGGTTGCAGTCCTGTAGTGCCGACGATAAGGTGCAGATCGCAAAGGAGAAAGTGCGGATCGGATTTATTGGTACAGGTTCGCGCGGACAGTACCACTTGAATAACCTGAAGACGATTCCGTATGCCGATGTGGTTGCCTTGTGTGATAATTATCCTCCCCACCTGAAAGAGGCTTCGGCTCTCTATCCGAAAGCCAAGACATATGACGATTACCGGAAGCTTTTGGATGATAGAGATATACAAGCTGTCATGATCGCCACTCCGCTGTACGAACATGCGCATATCACAATAGACGCCTTGCATGCCGGAAAGCATGTCTTCTGCGAGAAATCGATGGCGATGACGTGTGCTGACTGTCTGGATATGTATAATGTGTTTAAGGAATCCGGCAAGGTGATGTTTATCGGCCAGCAGCGCTTGTATGATCCGAAATATATAAAGGCGATGGAAATGATCCATGCCGGCTTGTTGGGAGAGATAAATTCGATACGGGCGTATTGGTTCCGTAATAACGACTGGCGCCGTCCGGTCCCTTCTCCCGATTTGGAACGTAAGATCAACTGGCGTTTATATAAGGAATATTCATGCGGCTTGGTAACAGAATTGGCAACTCATCAGCTGCAGGTTGGAAACTGGGCGCTCCGGATGCTTCCCGAAAAGGTGGCCGGCATGGGGGATATCGTCTATTGGAAGGATGGTCGCGAAGTGTATGACAGTATCAATTTGATTTACCATTATCCGAACGGCGTGAAGATGACCTATGAGTCAATGATTGCCAACAAGTTTTATGGCCTTGAAGAAGAGATTATGGGAAGCAAGGGCACGATGGAACCGGAAAAAGGTAAATATTATTTTGAAGATGTCGAACCTGCTCCTGGTATCATGCAGTTGATCAACCAGATTGAACATAAGATCTTCGATAATGTTTCATTTGCCGGTCCGAGCTGGGTTCCTGAAACTGCATCGGTAAACAAGGGACATCTGATCATGGACAATGTCACAACGATCAGTGGACAGTCATCGGTAGGAGCTGCTGGCGACGGTTCTATCGAGTTGGTTACTGCTTTCTGCGAAGCGGCTATTACTGGAAAACCGGCTCCTAACCTGGTGGAAGAAGCTTACTATTCCTCTGTTTTGGGTTTGTTGGGCTTGCAGGCGATTGATGAAGGACGGGTGATTACTTTCCCGGATGAATATAAAATACCGTATCTAAATTTTGCATGATTATGAAAGAGATCGTATTATCTGTAAAGAGACAAAAAACGGAAATCAAGATATTCTGTGTCTGTATCGCGCTCGCTTATCTGATGAACATTATCTCAATCATAGCATACGGTACAAGCTGGTCCGAGCTTTGGACACAATCGTTGTGGATGCTACTCATTACGTGTGGCTTTTACGGATTGTCGGTTGTACTCCGTTTGCTGTATTATGGACTGAGCCAGTTAAGAAAGTGATTGTTGCTTTTCTTTAGAAAGAGAAATAACCAAAGGATTTAATATCGTTCTATTGTTTTTTCATCAGGAGAAAGTGATAGAACGATTTTTATATGTTTTTGATTGATTTCTTATCATGTTTTTCTGTCATAATCCTTTCCTTTGCCCAATAAATCTGATAAGCATGAAAAAGACGATTTTATTTTTCTCAATTCTGTTGGCGTCGTGTGCAGGTAAGCAGACGCAAGAGATCCGGACAATGGAACGTTTGTCCACTGCATCTCATAATGATTACTATGTAAGTAACCGGGCTCCGTTGCAACCGTTGCAATTTATTAAGCTGTCCGCCGGAAGTATCGAGCCAGAAGGCTGGATCAGGCGACAGATCGAATTACAGAAGGATGGACTTTGTGGTCATTTGGGGGAGATTAGTGCCTGGCTGCAAAAGGAAAACAATGCCTGGTTGAAAAACGGAGGTGAATGGGGGTGGGAAGAAGTGCCCTACTGGTTGCGAGGGTATGGTAATATGGCGTATGCCTTGAGAGACGAAACTTTGTTGAAGGAAACGAAATTCTGGATAGAGGCCATCTTGTCAAGTCAGCGGGCGGATGGTAATTTCGGGCCGGTGCATTTGAATAACGGCAAGCAGGATTTTTGGCCGAACATGATCGTCCTTTGGATCATGCAATCTTATCATGAATATACGAACGATAACCGGGTGATTGACTTCATGACCCGCTATTGTCATTATCTGCAAACGGTTCCCGATGACGCTTTCCTGTCGAGTTATTGGGAAAATAGCCGCGGGGGGGATAATCTTTGGAGTGTGGTTTGGCTGTATAACCGCACGGGTGACGAGTCACTTCTTCGGTTGGCCGAAAAGATTCACAGGAATACGGCGGATTGGACAAAATCAACTCAGCTTCCTAACTGGCACAATGTGAATGTCGCCCAGTGTTTTCGCGAACCTGCCACTTATTTTCTGTTTACAAAAGATTCGGCGATGTTGGCTGCCAGCTATAATGTCCAGAGTTTGGTACGCCGTGCTTTCGGCCAAGTTCCTGGTGGAATGTTTGGGGCGGATGAGAATGCCCGTATCGGTTTCTTCGATCCTCGACAGGGTACGGAGACTTGTGGTTTTGTGGAGCAGATGGCTTCCGACGAGATCATGCTTTTGATCAGTGGCGATCCTTATTGGGCTGATCACCTCGAAGATGTCGCGTTCAACAGTTATCCGGCTTCTTTGATGCCTGATTACCGGGCGCTTCGTTATCTGACTTGTCCGAATATGGCGATCAGCGATTCTCGCAATCATCATCCGGGATTGGATAATTCCGGTCCGTTCTTGGCCATGAACCCGTTCAGCAGTCGTTGCTGTCAGCACAATCATGGTTTCGGCTGGCCTTATTATGTCGAACATTTGGTGTTGGCGACGCCGGATAACGGGGTAGCCGCCGTTTTATACAATTCTTGTAAGGCAAATGTAAAGGTGGGCGATGGAACGGAAATCACCTTACGTGAACAGACGAATTATCCGTTTGAGGAAATGACACGTTTTACGGTTGGAACGTCCGAAAACGTATCTTTCCCCTTCTATCTCCGCATCCCGTCCTGGTGTAAAAATGCATCTGTCTTGATCAACGGAAAAAAACAGCAAACAAAGCTTGCTCCTGGAACATACGCTTGTATCGAACGGGAATGGAAAGATGGCGATGAGGTAGTCCTGAACCTTCCGATGGAATATGCCGTTCGTCAGTGGCAGGTAAATAAGAATAGTGTCAGTGTCGATTACGGTCCGCTAACCCTGTCCTTGAAAATAGAGGAAGAATACAAGCAAATGCCCAGCACCGAGACCGCTGTTTGGGATTCCAAATGGCAGGAAGGAGCGGATGCCTCCGCATGGCCGACATTCGAGATTCTGCCTGCAAGCCCGTGGAATTATGCCTTGAGAGTCCAGTCACCTATCACGTTGCAACGCAGAAACTGGCCGTCGGACAACAATCCTTTCACTCTCTCTTCCGTCCCGATGGAATTTAAGGCTCAGGGACGTTTGGTGCCGGAGTGGAAAATTGACGAATACGGATTATGCGGAGTCCTTCCATACGAAAACGCCCGCAAGTCCGACTGCCTGGATGAAATCACCTTGGTCCCTATGGGAGCGGCAAGGTTGAGGATTTCTGCTTTCCCAGTGGCAGAGCGGTGAGAATTAAAAAATAATGATCGGTCTCTATTTTTAATTCTCAATTTTTAAGTGCTTCATATATTCTGATGGAGTCTTTCCGTACTGCTTCTGGAAGCAGGTGGAGAAGTAGGCAGGTGACGAAAAGCCGACTTGGAAAGCGATCTCGCTGATGCGGTTCTCTCCGTTCTGCATCAGCAGGATCGCCTTCTTTAAGCGGGCAATGCGGATGAAGTCGTTAGGAGAAAGACCGGACAGACCCTTAACTTTGCGGTAGAGGCTGGAAGTGCTCATTCCCATCGTATCGGCAAGCATCTCAACGGAGAGTGCTTCATTGCTGAGGTGTTCTTCCAAATAATCGTTCAGTTTGCGAAGGAAAATATCATCCACCTGCGAAACGGCGAGAGAGGCTACCGGGGCGAACGGCTTCTCCAAATAGGTTTTGTTCAGTAGCTTACGGCTTTTCAAAAGGTTGCCCACTTGGGCCGTCAGCAGTTCGATAGAGAACGGTTTCTCCATATAGGCATCGGCTCCAGAGTTCAGTCCCTTCAGGCGTGATTGCAGGTTGTGTTGTGCTGTCAGCAGGATAAACGGGATATGGCTGACATTGACATCGTTTTTCATTTCGTTGCAAAGTTCGAAGCCGTCCATGATCGGCATCATGACATCGCTGATGATTAGGTTGACCGTGTTTTTACGGACCAGATCAAGAGCTACTTTCCCGTTTTCCGCTTCTAGCACTTGATATGTTTCCGCCAGTTCGCGGGCGATGAAATGGCGCATATCATTTTGGTCTTCGACAATTAAGATAACCGATTTGCCCGTTTCGGCCAATGTGACTATTTCCGCTTTCTCTTTTCCAGCAGTGGTCTGGAAACTGTCTTCCTGCTGTTCTGGGAGCATCAGGACAAACTGGTTCAAGCCGTCCGGCGTTTGTCGATAGAACAGTCTGCCGCAGTGGAATTCGGTCAAAGAGTGGGCCAGCGACAAACCGATACCGCTTCCTTGCTGGTTTTCTGTCTCTTTGAGGCGGTAGAACGGATTGAATATATTTTCGATTTCACTGTCGGGTATCAGATGCCCGTCGTTGGTGACGAGCAGGGTGAACATGCGCTCTTCACCTGAAGGAGGGAGTAATTCGAGCGATATCCGGCTGTCCGAGTACTTCAGTGCATTGCTGACCAGGTTGCTGACGATCTTCGAGAATGCTTCTCGGTCCAGACAGGCCTCGAAAGGTAGATCCGGCAGCTTGACTGTGAAATTCTTGTTTCCCTGTTCGAAAGCCGGACGGAACGGATGCAGGATCGTTTCCAGCCAGAGGACGACATCGGTTTTGACATAGTTCAGTTTGAACCCGCGGCTTTCCGTCTTGCGGAAGTCCAATAGTTGGTTACTGAGGTCTAACAGTCGCCCAGTGTTTTTCTCGATGATCCGTAGATTCTCCTGTGTGGCGGGCGTTCCATCCCCTGAACGAAGGATTTTTTCCAGCGGGGCTTTTATCAGGGTAAGAGGTGTCCGTATTTCATGCGTGATAAAGGTAAAGAACTGTATTTTTGCATTATAAAGTTCTTTTTCCTTCTTACTTTCGAATATTTCACGGTTGATGCGGTGTTTTTCTTCCAGTTTGGCTTTTTTATAGTTATACCAGAGTACGATCAGCAGGCATAAGATCGTGAAATAAATGAGTAATGCCCATCCGGTAGCCCAGAATGGCGGTGTCACCGTGATCCGAAGAGTTGTCTCGTTATCTTGCCAAACCCCACTGCTATTGGTCGATTTTACCCGGAAAACATAGTCGCCGGGTGACAGGTTGGCAAAGGTCACGTCTTTATTCTGCTTCATATAGATCCAGTCTTTGTCACTTCCTTCCAAACGGTAGGCATACTGGATTGCGTCTGGAGATGTATAGCTCAATGCCACATACGAAAGGGTAAAAGTGGAGCGGTTATGCGGAAGTTTCAATTCTCCGTTTTTCATAATCTGGTTGACATTATATTTAGGAGCACCGATGCGGTCGTCCTGCACATCTATGCGAGTGATACATACCGACGGTGAATAAACATCCTCTTTGAAATCGCGCGGATTAAAGGCGATCATTCCGTTTATCGTTCCCATATACATGGTCCCATCCGGCATCTTGTAGGCAGAACAATAGTTGAATTGCGTTTCGGGCAGGCCATCCGTGTACGAGAAAGTCTTCATCACATATGTTTCCGGGTTAAAACGAACCAGCCCGTTGGCCGTTGCAATCCAGAAAAGATGTTCGTCGTCTTCTAAAATACGGTGTACGATATTGCTGGGCAGTCCGTTTTCAACCGTGATGCGGTTGAATGAATCCGATATCTCGTTGTAGAGGGAGAAACCATAGGTCGTTGCCACCCAAATCCGTTTTTTCGAATCTTCGAATATGGATGTCACGTTGTTGTCGCCGATGGTCTGTGACCGCTCGCGGTTGGATGTATAGTGCGCTAACTTCTTGTCGGTTTTAGAATAGCGATAAGCGCCGGAGGTGGTCGCAACCCAGATATCCCCTTTGCTGTCTTTGTAGATTTGACGTACCATCGACTTAATCTCTGTTTTCCAAGGGGTGAAACATTCTTCTTTTTTGTGGAAGAGGACAAGCCCTTCGGAGGTCCCGATCAGGATTTCGTCTTCGGAGAGTTTGCAAAAGCAGAGTATGAAGTCTGCCGGAAGCAGGTTGCCGGTATTGTTCCGGGTATATCGTTTGATGATTTTCCCGGAAGGGATGTCC
This sequence comes from Parabacteroides sp. merdae-related_45_40, assembly GCF_001915675.1. NCBI lineage: Bacteria > Pseudomonadati > Bacteroidota > Bacteroidia > Bacteroidales > Tannerellaceae > Parabacteroides > Parabacteroides sp. merdae-related_45_40. Next base: position 21,629 of record NZ_MNQY01000117.1, read on the forward strand.
AGAAGGTCGATTCCGGTGTTGAATGTCCCTACCCACAACCGGCTGCCGTCGGCAAGCAGGCCGTGGATATTGGTTGCCGAAAGCGGGTGGACTGGGTTGGTACGGGAGAAGTTCGTGATCTTGCCGGTAGTCGGGTTATAGCGGTTGATCCCGTTATCTTCCGTTCCTAACCAGAGGTTGCCGTATCGGTCCGGACAGATTTCACGTACGGCATTTCCCGGCATTCCCGGATGGGTTTTCCCTCCGATAAAATATTTAAACGGGACATATTCTTTGGGCAGGTAGTTGATTCCTCCGAAAAAGGTGGTAACCCATATCCCTCCTTCACGGTCTTTTGTGATCGAATAGGCTGCATTGTCGGAGATCGTATATTCGTTTGTCAACGATTTTTGCAGGTGCGTGATGCTCCGGTCTGCCATATTCAGGATGTAGACACCGGACTCGGATGCGATCCAGTACGTATTCTCACTACACTGCTTGATGTCGCGAACCTGTATATCTGGGATGACTGTTTCCGTTTTCCGGTTGTGCCGGTCGTAAAACTTGAGTCCTGCCCGGTCTGTCCCGACCAGTATTCCCCAATCCGGCACGAGGCAAAGCTTGGTGAGGTTGATCGGATTTTCTTTTTCCTTTTCAGTCAGTATCGGGATACGGGCGAATTTGTCTGCCTCCGGTTTGTAGAAAAACAGGTCGCTGCGTCCGGCGAGGATCGGCTCGCTCTCTTCGTTCATCGTGATGTCTATCATGCTTATCTGCTCCCCTTCGGGGTAGAAATGCGGACTGCTTTCGCCTGAAAGGGCATAGCGGGCGATCCGGTTGTAGCTCATCAGCCATAAATTCCCTTTTTTATCTTCTCTGATTTGTTGGAAATATTCTGGGGCGTTGTTGCTGTCGGAAAAGGTCAGGGGATGGAAAGCATCTGTTTGATAGTCGTAATAGCAGGTGTGGGAATAGGTGCAGACCCATATCCTACCGGTCGAATCTTCGAAAAGGCTGATGATCCTGTCGTTCGGCAGACTTTCCGGCTCGTACGAGTTGTAGCGGTATATCCGGAACTGATGTCCGTCGAAACGGTTCAATCCGTCGTCCGTCCCGAACCACATGAATCCTTTTTTATCCTGTAGGGCACAATAAACCGTGTTGTGCGACAATCCCTGTTTGTTGGTATAGTGGCGGAAATAAAGGTCGTGCGACCAGCCGGACCGGGGGAGGAGGAGCGAAAGCGTGCCCAGTAGAATGATAAGGAATGTTCTCATGCCCTGCGAGTGTTTTTTTTGTAAAGTACAAATGTAAAGGAATTTTGCAAAACACTCAATATCGAGGTACAAATTCGGTTTATGGGTGGTAGTAACTTGGCGTCGTAAATAGTTCAATGCGGCAAACGTAGGGGACTTTCGGTACGATCCGTCCCGCCCTGTCCGGACGGACGTGGGGCGGGATGGAGAGCCGGATCATCTTACCGGAAATTCCGTAATCCGGAGGGTCGTGCATCCGTAAGGGATCAGTTCGATCGTCTCCTCGTCGCCGAAGTCTTTGCCTTGCTGCGTGTAGTAGGGTACCGGACCTGCCGAGCCTCTGACTTGCGTCCAGCCGTTCAGTCGCATTGCCTTCGTTTTGATGCGTATGGGGGCGTTCTCGACATTCCATGGATAGGGGGGGTAATGTCTGATTTTTCTACCGTGAAAGCATCCTTGATCCGGTCGGGCGAGAAGGAACGGGCCGGCAGGGCGTAGTTCCAGGGACTGTCAGACGTCACCTCGTAATACCATTTGCCGTACACGTCGGACTTATCGCTTTCAAACGCTTTCTTTTCCCATATCTCGTTCATCTTCAGGGCATAGACCAGCGGTCCCCGTTCGACAACAGCGCTGTTTTCATACCAGCGGCTGACGGTCACCTTCATCGGCAGTTCGAGGGATAGGATATCGCCCTCTTTCCATTCCCGGTTGATACGTGTGACGGTTCCGGGATAGGCATCGACCGTCAGCGGTTTGCCGTTGAGCTTGACCACCGGTTGCTTGCACCAGCCCGGTATGCGCAGGTGGAAGGGGAAGAAGACCTTTTTCACTTTCTTGTCCGTAAACGAAACATGGTAGCGTACTGTCTCCTCGAAAGGATAGGCCGTTTCCTCTTTCAGATTCACCTCGATTCCTCCTGCCACTCGTGCCGTTACTTGCGAGGGGGCGAAGAGCAGGGAGGCGAGTCCGTTGTCGGCAGTCGCGTACCAGAGGTTCTGAACGAATTTGGGCCAGCCTTGGTGAAGATTGGACGTGCAACAGGGATAGCCGGTCAGCTCGCCGAAAAGCAGGTCGGTGTCGTCGTGCGGGGTGGAGAACTCCCTCCACTCGCGGGTGACGGCGATCTGGTTGGTCTGCTGGTAATACTGGCGGGCGGAGTAGTCGTCGGTCACTTGAGTGGGCAAGGCGTTGTATGCCACGCGCTCCAGGTAGTCGGCCCATTGCATGTCCCCTGTGACCTCCAGTATCGTTTCCAGTGAGTACATCATCTCTACGGCGGTACAGAGCTCTGAGCCTGTCGTCGGTTTGCCGAAGCGCAGCAGTTCGTCTCCTCCCCAAAGGCCGGTAGGCAATCCGATGGTGTGACGGATGTCTTTGACCGCTTGGCGGGTGGCTTGGATTTGCTTGGAGTCTTTGCCTTGCTGGTAATAAACGATCGGTTCCTTGAAACCTTGTGCGAGGTTCACACAGTGCAGGCTGTGTTGGCGTCTGAGATGATTTTGATTTAAAAAGATATCTGTCCAGTTGAACGTCTGTTTATGGATTAACTCGCCTAAATCCAACAGGAATTTGTCGCCGGTGATGTTGTACAGCCAATAGACGACCATCAGGTTATCCCCTCCGCGCTGTTCGCCCCAGAAGGTCCATTTGCCTAACGGGTTTTTGGGCAGTTCGTCCAGTTGGTATCGGAAATATCGGGTCATGAAGTCGATCACGCGCCGGTCCTGCGTAGCCGTGTAGTATTGTTGCATGACTTTCAGCATGACCATTTTGGGCCACCAGTCTTGCGCGTTGTTGCGTTGCAGACCGGGTTCGTAGTCGCGGTCGGTATCGGGGCCGAAGTAGCCGTTGGGCTTTTGTGATGCCAAGGTCCATTCGATCCAAGGTTGTACCTTTTCGATCAGGGCTTGGTCGTTCAGGAGATAAGCCAACGGCAGAAGTCCGTCGATCCAGTACGGACCCCGTTCCCACACGTCACCGTCACCGCCGAGCCATCCGTTTCGGGGACCCATTACTTTCGTGTAGACCTTATCCAAGTGGCCGGTCATTCCGTCGCGCATACGGGTCAGTTGGTCGTGCATCCACCCTTCGGCGCGGATGGTTCCGAGAGGCAGTTGGATGTAGTCTTTTTGCAAGAGCGGGTGTCGGTTGTTCCGGTAACTTTCGGCTGCGGGTTCTTCGCCGGCGGCCGAGACAGTCACTACCGTGAGGGTGGCGACTGCTGTCAGGAAAATTTTTTTCAATTTGTTCATGGTGATAGGATGATGTTATGTTATTCTTGATAATCGATCCATACTTTCATCTTGCCTGCTTCGCGGTTGTCCCAGGCATAGTAAGGAATGAAATGTAGTGTTTGTCCATTCGATATGGCTTTGATTGAGCGGATGCCACCCAGGTTGTCCGGTTCGTCTTTGACCTCGAATGAGGAGGTGGGCGTCAGTGCGAGGTCGGCAAAGTCTTTCGCGTTGTCCGTCTCTTCGAGGCAGTAGACCAGCGGTCCGCGTTGCAGGGCGCGCTTGCCCGTGTTTTGCCGCACGCGCGGGTCGGCTGATACTTTTTCGACCGGCATGTCCATGTTGAGCACGATCAAGTCGCCGGTTTTCCATTCCTTGATGACGGTATATCCCTTGTCGGTCGTACTGTCGACTTTGTTCCCGTTGACCGACAGGGTGTATGACTTGCACCATCCGGGGATACGGATGCGCAACTCCTTGCCGAGCGGTTGTTCGGAGGTGACGGTCAGCTTGACCAGCCCGTCCCAAGGGTAGTCCGTTTCTTGTTTCATGACGACCTTTTTCCCGTCGATCGTGACTTCGGTGGTGTTTCCGATGAAGAGGTTTACCCACAAGGCCTTGTCCGATGTCCCATAGATATAGTTCCCGATGGAAGGTAGGAAGCGCGAGATCTGGCTCGGACAGCAGGCGCACCCGTACCAGGCCTGGCGGTGATGGTCTCCGTTCGATTCCAGCGGATTGACGTAGAAGAAGCGGTCTCCAGCCAGTGAGACGCCAGCCAGCGCACCGTTGTACATGGAACGTTCCAGTACGTCTATGTATTTCGAATCGCCTGTGAACTGGTTCATGCGTTGGTTCCAGTAGACCATCCCGACGGAAGCGCATGTCTCGCAGTAGGCATCGAGGTTCGGCAGGTCATAGTCTTCGGTAAAGCCTTCGTTGTGCCGTGAAGAGCCGATCCCGCCGGTCACGTACATGTTACGTAGTACTACGTCGTCCCAGAGGCGGTTCAAAGCCTCGACATAAGCGGTGTCTTTTTTCAAGGCTGCCACATCGGCCATCCCGCAGTACAGGTACATGCAACGGACGGCATGCCCCGAAATGTCGGTCAGTTCTCTTACCGGGATAACATCCTGGTAGTAGGCTGGGTCCCATTTCCCTTCGCCACCCATGCTCCCGTGTCCGTGTCCGCGTTCTTCGAGCAGCCAGTTGGCGAAGTCGAGATATTTTTCCTGACCGGTTGTCCGGTATATTTTCACCAAAGCCAATTCGATCTCCTCATGTCCCGGCACCCAATGGCGCTTGCCGGGACCGAACAGTTCCATCATGTGGTCTGCCATACGGATGCTCACATCGAGCAGTTTCCGTTTTCCGGTTGCCTGGTAATAGGCGACGGCGGCTTCCATCATGTGGCCGGCACAATACATCTCGTGCTTGTCCATGTTGTTCCAACGTTTGTCTTGTCCGGTCAGTGTGTAGAATGTATTGATATATCCGTCCGGTTGTTGGGCTGCCGCGATCTTGTCGATCCATTCGTCCGCTTTCTTTTCCAGTTCGGGGTCCGGGTTGTTGATCAGGCTGTAGGCGATACCTTCCAACGCTTTATATACGTCCGAATCGTCGAAGAAGATACCGGAATGCTTCCCTGTCCCTCTGGCTGCATTTTCAAAATTTTGCATTCTTCCGGTTTGGTTCTCTATTTGGTCGATACAGACAGGGAGTGTAGCCGATGTGTGCTTGGCGAGACGTGGCGACCAGAAGTTGTCCCGGATGTGCACGTGCGAGAAGTCTATCTGGTCGATTATTTTCAGAGGCGGGGTTTCTATTTGGTCTTGTCCGCCGCATCCCCATAGTGCCATACAGGCAAAGGGTAGTACAAAATACTGTTTCATGGTTTTAAAATTTAATGTTATAATTTGCAACTTATTTTTGTCAAAGTAGGAGAGGTGGCTGTCTTTGTCCCGTTGATGAAAATCGACAGTCCGGCTCCTCGTTTATATTTATCACCTGTCTTATCATAAAGCACGCATATTGTTTTGCCACGATAAGTCAGATTGTCCAGGCAAAAGTAATCCCAATATCCTTCCGGTATCAACGGGTTGACATCGAGTTCCTCTTCTTCACTTGGCCGGATTCCGATTAACCCGTTGATGACGAGGTCGCAGAATAAAGAATGATTATAATCTTTTCCGCGTTCTTCGGGTTTTTGGTGACGTGTTGACAACATTGCCCTGGATATCCAATCGCCAGTAAAAGGATTCAGGTTTTCGTCAATCCATGGTGTTAGTATGCCATTCGCGTCTTTCTTATACAGGCTTCGTGCATAAATCGAGAATAAAGTTATGAAATCTCGTGAATCTACAAAAGATTGCGTTTGATTATTTAATAAATTAGCCAATCCGACCAATGTCATCGAGGTCGCGTATGGCCAAGAAGGACCGTTCCACTGGCATTCATGTCCTTCGTAAGCAACTTTGAATTGAGGATGGCATTGTTCGGCAGTTGTTGGCCCGTAAGGAGCGAGAAAATGTCGTGTGTTCATCAGGAATTTCCAGGCGACGGCATAGTCCGCGGAAGCCAGGTCGAATGCCCAAGGCGTATATCCGTGTAGTTCGCGTACGTCTTTTAAAGAAGCGTTTTTTTCAACAGACAGTACTTTTAGAAATTCCGCTTTGGAGTCCCATAAATATTTGAACATGTTTTCTTTGATCCGGCAGGCTTCGGTTTCGAGTGCTTGTGCTTGGTTGTCGTTTTTCCAATGTGCGATTTTGGATAAGGTGGCGGCTTCGGCTGCCATATATGAGTTGATGGTTACCCGAAAACCGTGTCCGCCGATCGAAACTTCCATGCCGTCTTCTCCGTCTTTTTGCCAGAACAATCCTTTTTCAGCTATGAATTTTTTTTTCTTCCACTCTGAATAGTTTTGTAAAAGTTCCGGATATAACTCTTTCAGCAATTGATAATTCCCCGTGATCTGACAATATTGGTAGATTGCATGGGCAACGGGAAAACTGTAGGAATGCGTGTCACCTCCTCCCTTCAGCCAATAGTACGCATAGTCTTTGAGGAAACCGGAATACTTCAGCCACCTGCCTTCCCGAAAGTGGAACCAGGCAGGGCAACAGATGCCGTTGTGCTTTCCGGCCCACGGGACATCCGGAAGGAATTCGGTTACGATGAACCCGTCCGGTGTCTTTTTCAAATGTTTCCGGAAAGTCCACCAGCGGAAATAATAGATTTCCTCTATGTTTTTGTCCGGACATTCGAATAGCGGTATATTGCCGGATAAGAATTCTTTTGCCTGTCCGTTTGAAATATGTTGCACATACAATTCCTTGTCTTGCATGTTGAACCGGTCGATATACGAGCCTATCATGGCGGGATCAAGGACCTGCCCTGTGGTTGTATATGGAAAAGCCGTGACTGTGAGAAGAAAGTATAGGAGAAGGATTACAAGTTTGTTCATAAGGACATTTTTTATTTGCAGGGAAGCTTGCTTCCCTGCGAGGTTTGTAAGTTGATTACGTTTGTTATTTATAATGGGGGTTTTGTTCCAAGTTGGGATTGGAGGTCAAAACTTTTTCGGGTATCGGGAAGACGGATCGGTAATCACCTTGTGGTTTATGCGAGAGCCAGCTTTTTTTCGTGTAAACACCGAATCGGATGGCGTCTCGTCTGCGGTGCATTTCCCATGCGAATTCCCAACCCAGTTCGTCATACATTCTGCCGAATCGGATGAGGTCCGTGTTCCCTTTGTCTGTAACGGTGTAGTGTTCCACATAGCCATATTGATATGAACTGTTTTCTTGTAACTGTGCATCGGTTACTATCGCTAATTCGGGATTGTCTTTGAATGCCCGTTTGCGGACTTCCGTGACCAAGAGGCCGGCTCCTGGTTTTCCCGAACGCAATAAGCATTCCGCTTTCATCAGGAGTACTTCTGCGTATCGGAACAGAGGCACATCCGTTTCGGATGAGGATTGCTCGCCTTTTACGATTTCGAATTTGTTCATGCGAAAACCTTCCATCTCACTGGTGTAATTCCCGTCCGGAAGATCTTTCGTATAGACAAGCGGTTCTCCCATTTTGTCGTATGTCCCGTATAGAGGACTTCCGTCTGCAGCTCGTTGTTCGCCCATCAGCCAGCTATCGGCCAGACGGGAATCTTCGGGATCATACGTGTCGATGAATTGAGTGACCCCCATAGCTGAACCGCATCCCCAAGGAGTCGCTTCGGTTTCGTATTTCTTTTTCAGTTCCCCGTGCCAGGAAAACATGTGGATCGAATTACCCCCGGCGATATTTGCATCGAACGGGATGGTGAAAATGACCTCTTTGGATGTTTCCACGCCTGTAGAACGGAAGGGGTCTTTGTAGTTGTCGGACAATGCGAACCTGTTGCTGTTTATGATGTCGTCACACTGTTGGATACAGTCGTCCCAGTGTTCTTCGCCTGTATATACCTTGGCATTCAGGTATATGTTTGCCAACAGCGTCTTTGCCGCCCATTTGTTCATCCGTCCGTAAAAATTTCCGCCTTGTTCTTCACTTAAAGAAGGGATGATTTCTTTCAGTTCTTTTACTATGAAGTCGAAGATCTCTTTACGGTTACTTTTGGAGGGTAGTTCCATCGTGGTTGTCGTGACTAACGGAGCGTCTCCGAAATTGTCGCAGATTTGCCAATAATAATAGGCTCTCATGGCCCGTAATTCCGCTAATCCCATTGTTTTGTCCGCTTCGGAAGATGCCGGTAAAATACCGTTTTCTATTTGTTCTATCACTTTGTTGCATAATAAGGCGCCTTGATAGAAGTTGGACCATATTTCTGAGACGTGTCCTTGTTCGGAGTTCCATGTTTGGTAGTGCATACGTCGATAGACTCCGCCATCATCCCAGCCGGAAGCGTTAGGGGGCATGACGATGGCGTCGGCACTGACCTCTTGTGTCGTGAAATATCCTCCATGACTGGGGAAACTTCTGAGTTGGCTATATACGCTGGCAATAGATGGTGAGAAATCGTCGACTGTGTAATTGTAGGTTTGTTCGGTTATTTTGGAATATACTTTTTCATCCAAGTCATTGCTACAGGAAACGATTGTTCCGGAACAACATAACGCTAAAAAAAATTTTGTATAAGTATTCATGATAATTACGTTACGATTAAAATTTGACAGATATTCCTAATGTGTAAGTCCGTGTAGAAGGATAACGGTTCTTATTGTCGACTCCTGGTGCCAAGCCGCTTATGCTTACTTCCGGATCAATGCCGGAGTAGCCTGTGATAGTGGCGAGGTTGGAAATCGTGCCATAGATTCTCAAGCGTTTTATCCAAGAATTGAATTTGAATGTATATCCTAAGGTCACGTTGTCGATTTTCCAATAATTGCCTTTTTCGATATAATAGCTGACATATTGTAATTCTTGGTCGGCCGCTAAAGGAACTTTCCCGTATTTCGTATCGAATGCCGCATTCAGCACGTTCCCTCTTGACAACATGACCGGCGATTCATATTGCAGGCGTGGCATGTTCAGGATGTCGAAACCGAAAGCACCGCGCATGGTCATGTTGAAATCGAAGTTTTTCCAATTTAGGGTGTTGTTCCAGTTCAAGTAATGTTTAGGCAGGCCGTTCCCGATGATCTGTTTGTCTGTCGGTTGTAGTTGGGATATCGGTTTCGGACTGCCGTCGGCTCCTTCTATGATCCAGTGTCCGTTCTCATCGATATCGATACTTTTGTATCCCCAGAAATTACCAATCGGTTGTCCTTCCTGAATGCGGTGGGTTGTCGTTTGTAAGGGTTCTCCCGTAGAACCTTGATCCGAGTAACCGCTGGAGACAAACTGATCGTTGGAAAGTGACAAAAGTTCGTTTTTGTTTGTCGAGTAATTCATGGATGTCGTCCATTGGAAATCTTTTGTTTGGACAGGGATGACCGTGATACCGGCTTCTATTCCTTGGTTGCGCATCGATCCGGCGTTTGCTACCATACGGGAGAACAGGTAAGGAGGAGATGGCACGTCATAGTCCCATAACAAATCTTCTGTTTTGCGATTGTAGTAATCGATATTACCTGTGATGCGATCTTCCCAAAAACCGAAGTCGACACCGATGTTGATCTCTTTTTTCTTTTCCCATCTCAATTCGGGGTTCGCATTTGAATCCGGTCTGATGGTTTTGATCCATTGATTGTTATAATAAACATAAGTTCCGAAGTTCAGCGTGTTCAGTGACATATACGGATCACTTGGAACCGTTCCCGTGACACCATATCCGGCACGTAGTTTCAAGATGGACAAGACATCGGTGTCTTCCAGGAACTGTTCTCCTTTGATGTTCCATGCAGCAGAAACAGATGGGAAGTTGCCCCATTTGTGATCGGCTCCGAATTTGGTGGAACCTTCGTGACGGAGACTGGCTGCAAACATATATTTCCCTTTATAGCTGTAGTTCAGACGGCCGAAGTAACCGATCAGTTTGCTTTCATTGGCCGTCGAGTATTCCGTTCCGCGTCCGTCTTTCAGTGCCTGCCCTGTGCCCATATTATTATAGGTATAGTCATTGGAGGGAAAATTGAAATTCTGCATGTAAAAATTCTGGTAATGCGTCTTTTGCCAACTATATCCTCCTAAGAGTGTAAACGAATGGTCTTCAAAAATGGTTTTCCTCCATTGTACGGTCAGTTCCGACAAATCTTCATTTGAGCGCGTGGAACCACGGGAAGCATATCCGTTTTTGCCGTCTTTCCAAGTGGATTTGTGTTGCTGGGTCTCGTAATATCCTCTGACTTGGTTATAGGTATTGGAAGAAAACAGATATTTGATATCTAATCCTTCGATTGGTGTATAAGTGATATTGGCGAACATGCGCAGGTTGGTTGCTTGGTTTTCTCCTTCCACTTCGTTCAGGAGGGATACAGGGTTGAAGTATTCGTTTTTAGTGCTTTCCGAATAATTGCCGTTTTTGTCGTACACAGGAGTGGTCGGATTGTATATCAAAGCGTTTCTATATACTTCGCTGTTGTAGCCCCCACCATCGGAACCGGAAAAATAGGTTTGTTTGTAACCGCTCAGGCTTGCGTTCAGTTTCAATTTGTTATTGAACATGCGATGAGTGATTTCTACACGCGGGTAGAACATCTGGTTGTTTGTACGTTTGATCAGGCCGTTCAGACCACGGTATTCGAAGCTGGCCACATAATTGGTCGTACGGCTGCCACCGCGCAGGCTGATGTTGTAAATCTGTGTGAACGGTGTACGGGTCACTTCGTCCAGCCAGTCGGTTGATGCACCGTCGTCTTGGGCTCCCGGCCATCCTTCCTGTACGCGTCGGCGATATTCGTCTGCTTTCATGAACGGCAAGGTCTTTGTGATTTGCTGGGTGGAAAGATAAGCATTGACATCTACTTCCGTAGGCATTTCTCCATTGGCATTCTTGGTGGTAATCAATATGACGCCGTTTGTTCCTCTGGTTCCGTAGATCGCGGCGGCGGAACCGTCTTTCAGGACGTCGATCTGTTCGATGTCATCGGGTGAGACGGAGTTCAGGTCGCCGGGTATCCCGTCGATGAGCACCAAAGGGCTGGAGCTGGCTTTCAAGGTGGTGATTCCACGTAAGGCGATCTGCGAGGTGGAAGTCGGGTTGGCATCCGGCGTAATGATACTTAGGCCAGGAACTTTCCCTTTGATCAGTTGTGCGGCATCCGTAGTCGGTGTTTTTACGAAATTATCGGATTTGATTGTGGAAATGGAACTGGCCACTTCCCCTTTCTTTTGCGTACCGTATCCGACAACTACCACTTCATCGATCTTTTGGGTGTCTTCGATCAGTATGACGTCGGCCGTTTTGTTGTTATCGATAACGATTTCTTTTGTCAGGTAGCCGATGTAAGAAATTTGCAAGATGGCTTTTGGTGGAACTTCCAAGGTGTATTTCCCATTGATATCCGTGACTGTTCCGATAGAAGTCCCTTTTATGATCACGTTCGCACCAATGACGGGTTCTCCGTTGTTGTCGGTTACTGTACCTGTGATGGTCCGGCTTTGTTGGCCGATAAGAGATGTCCTGCCCTTATCGTTCTTTTTCAACAGGAGGATGTACCGGTTGTCGAATTCGTAGGTGATATCAGTATCTTTGAAAGCTTCTTCAAGATAGGATATCATTTTCCCGGATGTGTTTTGGACAGTAATGTAACGTTCTATGTCTACTTCACGACTTTTGAAAACGACCAGATAATCGGTTTGATTTTCAATTTGAGTGATCAACTGGCCGACTGATATCACGCTCTGTTCCAGTTTTATGATTGTGTTTTGTGTTTCCGAATTAAGCGCTATCGTCTGAAAAGTACAGGCGAAAAGCATGAAGGACGGTAACAAAGTGTTCATTTTCATTTCTTTTCTAAGTAATAAAGTGAATACTAAATGAATTTTGTAGATAAAGGCTTGTCTGTTGATAACGGATGTTTCCGATATCAATCATTGTTTTTACAGATGTGTTTCCATAGGCATTTTTTTTAGATATTAAACATTCGATTAACTAAGTGTAATGATATTGTTTTCTTCATCCTTTTGTATCTTGAATTTGTGTATTTTTTGTAACATTCTGAGAATATCGTCGATGCTGTCTCGTTGTCGGAATTTTCCAGTATATTTCTCTTGATTGATGGACGGGTTTCTTATGATTATCCGGACATCATAATAGAGTTGCAATTTGTTCAGTATATCAACAAGCAACTCGTCTTTAAAACTGTAAATTCCTTCTTTCCATAAAAAATAGTCATGATGAGAAATCGTGTCCACCTTTATGGTTCCGTTTTTTATGCTTATTTGCTCGTTGGGGCTCAATATGATACTTTCATTTTCTTTCCCTGTAAAATAGATTTGGAGCGAACCTTCTATCAGGCTGGTTCTCACATCGTTGTTTTTTCGGTAGCTGCAAATGTTGAATTGTGTGCCCAATACTTTCGTTTCTATGCCTTGCGATGAGACGATGAACGGTTTGTGTTTGTCTTGAGCTACAATAAAGAATGCTTCTCCGTCTATGGCGACTCTTCGTTCTTTTTTGTCAAAAATGGCAGGATAGGTGAGAGTTGTGTGGGAGTTCAGCCATACAGTAGTTCCATCCTGAAGTGTCAGTTTGATGCGCTGTCCGGCAGGTACGTGCAGTTTGTTTTCGATATTCTCCTGTAAAATTTCGGAATGCTGGTTCACGCCGGCCTGATAAGCGAATATAATGAGTAAAGTGATGATAGCTGCATATTTGAATAGGTAGAATGAAATCTGTCGTATGTGTTTCGCTCTCATTTTACACAAGAACTGGGTGTAGCTGTCTCGAGTAGTCTTTTTCCCGCAGGCGGCATCGGAAAATGATAATAGTGCGTATGTATTTTTGAATTTGATGAATTATTTTTTCAATTCGTTATCAGATTCAACCTGTTTTAAGAAATCCAGTCTTTCGTCTGCATTCAGTTCTTCTTGAAAATATTTTTCGATTTGTCTTTCCATGCGAATGAAATGTTACATGCTGTAAACACTTACTCCGGAAAAATGTACCAAAAGAAAATCATTTTTTTTACGTTGGATTTCGGATTCATCGTCTCGTCCCCAGACTGTCACTCGTAAACATCTCCGCGATTCTATGTGCAATGAAAAAGGAAAAGCCATAAAGGAAGATAGTCCTTTAGTTCGTTCCTAAGCTTTTTATAGGCGATGCTGATTTGATTTCTGACCGTGTTGGTTGAGAGGTTTAGTTCGGTGGCGATCTGTTCTTGCTTTTTCCCTTCCAGTTTGTTCATGATAAAGATTTCCTTGCATTTGGTCGGCAGGCTGTCTAAGGCCCGGTTAATTAAATCTTCAATATCTTGGTCGGAGAAAATATGTTGCTCGAAGGCTTCTAAAGAATCTAAATTCATACGAAGGGTCATGTTATATTCTTCTTGCATATTGTTGATGGTTTCCAGGGCAATCGTTTTATGTCGCAGGTGGTTGAGGCATTTGTTCTTGATGATGGTGAACAGATAAGCGATCCGGATTGTTTGACAAGTAAACATTTCTCGTTTTTCCCAAAGTTCCGCGAACATGTCTTGCACGATATTTTCCGCATCTTGTTCCGATATCACATATTCTTGTGCAAAGCGTTTCATTTTTGGAAAGTAGGAAAGGTAGATGTTTTCGAATAAACGATCTTCTTTTTGTTGGGCGGACATTATTGTCATATATTTATTGTGGCCTTTCAAACAGCCGGAAAAGGCATAATTGTTAAAAAAGAAGTGGGCTGCTGTTCTTTTTCCTGTTAGGTGTCGCCAAACCCCTGTACACGCACGAACAAGCAACCCACTTGATATAGCAGGTCACCTGTGCCTTGCGTGTTGTTAAAAAATTGGCGACTTTAACAGAAAAAAGGCACTTCTGAAATATTCCTTATACAGTCTCTCCAGACATTGCAAATGTAGGTAAATTTTTTGTTTTCCGTGAAAAAGATTAAATAAGCTTCGTATATTTGTACCCGAATTGAAAATAAAAAAGAACGTCGGAATCCGGATGAATACGAATAGTGATGACATATTATTGCTGAAATTGATTAAACAAGGAGATCAGATCGCTTTTCGGCATTTGTTTTATCAGTATGCGGATTCTTTGGAACGTTTTATTACTTATTACATCCATGACCGGGAAAAATCGCAAGACTTGGTTCTGGATATTTTTACCTATATATGGGAAAACCGGCAGAACTTTGAGATAAAACTGACCTTGAAAGCCTATTTGTTCCAGGCGGCACGCAATAAGTCTTTTACCTATATCCGGGACAAGAAGATTCCGGTTTATCTGGAAGAAATGGAGGGTATGGAGATTGTGCAAAACTATGATTCGGAATTGGAGTTGCAGGAACTTCATCATCTGATAGAAGAAGCGGTGTCGCTTTTGCCGGATAAATGCCGCGAAATATTCCGGAAAAGCCGGGAGGAAAATTTGACCAATAAGGAAATAGCCGGACAGCTCCATATCTCGGAGAAGACGGTGGAGGGGCAAATCACGATTGCTTTAAAGAAAATCAGAATTCATTTGGGCGATTCTTATTCTTATTTGTGGTAAAAACGGGCTGGGCAACCGTACCAGAATCATAAAGCGTCCATCCGTTTTCGCCACCGACCCATACAGACTAATTACATACATGTTTTTGCAAAAACAACTATCATACTATCATATCCGCCTGTATATCGGTTTAAACCAATATGTTATGGTATGATAGTTGCCGTTTTGTACTATCTTCATCTATCATAACTATCATGGTGTAAAACGATAATGTCTTGTGTATCAATCATACGATAAAAACAGTGACCGTCCGGAAACAGGTGCAAAACATGTTAAAACGGCTTCTTTTTTCATCAAGACAGGCTTTTCTTTTGTCAAAAACCGTTTGCAAAACCGCTTGAGACCCGGGTGTACCCGCCACGGAGACCCGGGTGCGGGAGAGGTGCAGACCCGGGTCTGCACGAAGCCCAGACGGGTCTGCAGAGAAGTTTATCAGCCATGTTGGAGGTACTTTTATGCCTTGTTTTTGCATCTTATTCGGCGAAAAAGGTCGTTTTATATTTAAATGACCCCGTTTTGTCGATGGTTATTTTTGCATATATAAACATAAATATCATATTATCAGCTATATAAATGAATAGTCATGTAAAAAGTGTGATAGATGTATGATAGTAGAATGATAGTAAAAAACAGCAACTGTCATTTTTTAACGTATTGTGAAACAGTAGTTAACAACCGGATATGATAGTATGATAGTTGGTTTGCGAAATTTTCATAAAAGAAAAGATGTGGTTCCGGATAGCAACTTTTGGTGCGGTTGCCCTGTAAAAACGGGGATTCTTTTAGGGGAGAAAGTGCTTTTTGGAGTCTATATATCCAAGAGGGTGGTACAGAAGATGGGTTCTTGGCTACCGCATGATATATAATAGATAAGATGATGAAGACTAAATCATTCTTTTTTTGGGGAACTGTTTGCTGCTGTCTGTTCTGCTTTTTGCAGATATGGTATCCGTTTTATTTTTATTATGTCGAACAATTGCAGGTTTTTCCTCTCACTTGGGCTTGTTTTGAGGAAACATGCCGACAACCTGGCGGGTTGGCTTGCTGGTTGGGTGGTTTCCTTTTGCAATTCTATCATCTTCCTTTGGGTGGTGCGTTGGTTTCGACCGGTTTGTTTTTGGGGATCGGTGTGCTGATGCAACGGATCTGCCGGCAAACGACATCGCCTGTCTTTTGTTATTTACCGGCTCTTTGCCCGATTCTGGCTTTGCTCCCTTTGCATGTCGATGTGAATTACCGGTTGCAGGGGACGGTTGCTTATTGTTGCATGCTTGGGGCTTTTGTACTCTATGTGCGTATTGTCGTACCGTGGAAACGGGTATTGGCGGGTTGGCTGTTGATGGCTGTTTTGTTTGTATTGGCAGGGCCGGTGGCAACCTTGTTCGTTGCCGGAGTCGTGGTCCGGGAGATGTTGTTGCGGGAGAAGGGATGGCAAGGATGTCTGGCACTTCCGTTCGGGATTGTCCTGATGCTTTGGTGGTCTTATCATTTCTTTTGGCAGCCGGAATACCGAATGATCGTTTTGCCGGATTTTTATTATGAGCCTTTGTTGAAGGCGAATAAGCTCTATTGGGCTTGGTTGGCTTTTCTTTCGGGGCTTTTAATGGCTTGCTTCCCGATCGGAAAAGGCAGAGGCGTGTTGGATCGGACTGCTTGGTGGTGGACCACAGTCCAGCTGTTGCCTTTGGTTGCCTTTTTGGGGTGGATGAAAAAAAAAGAGAATTGTATTTGGTTGAAAAACATGGAGTTGTATTATTATGTGCGGGGAGAACAATGGGATAAGGTCGTTGCCGGATATAAGGCGGCAGTATCGGACATGCGGACTTTGAGCTTGCTGAACTTGGCTTTGGCGTGCCAGGGCGAATTGGGAGATAAACTGTTCCATTATCCGCAGCAAGGCAAAGGCGGATTATTGCCAGAATGGAACAGTACGGTTCCGGGGGCAATCGTGTTGTCGGATATTTGCTACCAGATGGGGGATCTCTCTTCCGCTCAAAAGTTTGCATTTGAAGGATATGTCTCCTCTGTAGATGGAAACCCGCGTCTTTTGCAACGTTTGGTACAGACGAATATCCTGACCGGAGCTTATGCGGTAGCGGAAAAATACATCCGGATATTAGAGCAGACTTTGTTTTACAAAGAATGGGCTGCTGAATGGCGGAAGTATCTGTATCGGGATGATCTTGTGGAAGAAGAACCGTCGTTGGGCGGGAAAAGGCGGGCGTGGGGAAAAGGCGGACAGTATGCCGTGTCTGCAGATTTGTTGGAAGTGTGGGAACGGTTGGCAGTGAACAATCCGGACCGGTCGGTCGCTTTCCAATACTTGTTGAGTTTTCATTTGTTGGGCAAGACTTTGAATCGTTTTGACGAGTTGCATCGGAAGTATTACCGGACGAAGGTGTGGCCTTCCCTTTCCATCCACCAACAGGAAGCCGTGATAGCGCTTTATCAAAAGACTCCCCGATTGTGGCCCGAAAAAGGGGTCGGAATGAAAGTCGAGTTGCGCTACGGTGCGTTCGATCAGGATATGAACACGAAGCATGGCTATGTCAATTTTCGGGATGTCATGGCCGGTTCGTATGGAGATACCTATTGGTTTTATTTGATGTTTAAGAAATAAAGGTACGCGATGAAACGATTTTATTGCTTTTTGGTGGCGGCAATTTTGTTTTGTGCTTGTTCGGAGGATTGGAAAAATGGGAAACGGTTAGGTGAGAAGCCTGTTCTATTTCCTGATTATGCGCAAACCACTATCCCGTACAATATAGCTCCGTTGAACTTCACGGTCCGCGCGGACGGATGTCGTGTGTCGGTCTTGTTGGAAGCAGGAGTGGTAAAATTCAAGGTGGAGGCCCCCGACGGGAAAGTCAGGATTCCGGAAAAGAAATGGAAGAGGCTTTTGCAGGAGGCAAAAGATGATTCCGTTCGGGTTACGGTGGCGCGTAAGAAGGGCGATCGGTGGGAGATTTGGCAACCCGTATCGTTGAATGTGGCGGCAGATCCGGTTGATCCTTATTTGGTATATCGCTTGATAGAACCTGGCTATGCATTATGGAACAAAATGGGAATTTACCAACGTGGAATGGAGTCTTTTGATGAAACGACTGTTTATGAGAACAAGATGACGGACTATAATTGCGTGAATTGCCATTCTTTCTGCGGCCATGATCCGGACAAGATGCTGTTCCACTTGCGTGCCAAGTTGGCCGGGACTGTATTGGTTGATGGAGACGAGGTCGAGTTATTGGATACGAAAACAGATAAGACGATATCAGCTTTTACCTATCCTTATTGGCATCCTTCGGGTCGTTACATCGCTTTTTCCATCAATAGGACGACCCAGCAGTTGCATTCCACTCAGCGGACGGAGGTTTATGACACGGCATCGGATGTGATCGTTTACGATGTGGAGCGCCATACGTTTTTGTCTGTGCCCGGACTCGCTTCGCAGTCAAGTTTTGATACGTTTCCCTCTTTTTCTCCGGATGGTAAGAGTTTGTTTTATTGCACTGCTCCGGCTTGCTTGATGCCTGATTCCATTGGAAAATTGGCTTATAGCTTGTGCTGCATCTCGTTCGACCCTGAATCCGGAACGTTCGGTTCGCAGGTGGATACGCTGTTTGATGCTCGTGCGAATGGAAAAAGCGTTTCTTTTCCAAGAGTTTCTCCGGATGGTCGGTTCATGCTTTGTACTTTGTCTGGTTATGGCACTTTCCCGATCTGGCATAAGGATGCCGACCTGTATATGATCGACTTGAAGTCCGGAGTCGGTTCCTATCCGGAAACGCTCAACAGCAATGATACGGAAAGTTACCATTCGTGGTCGTCCAACGGAAGATGGGTTGTGTTCAGCAGCAGGCGTTTGGATGGATTGTACACGCGTCCTTTCATTGCGTATGTCGGGAAGGATGGCAAAACCGGTAAACCGTTTTTGCTCCCTCAAAAGGAGGCGGACTACTATGCCGGCTTGATGAAATCGTATAATATTCCCGAGTTTGTCACCGGTAAAGTGACTAATCGTTCTTATCAGATTCGCCGTTTGGCAGAACAGGGCGGAATATCCGTTTCTTGTTCAACTTTTTGATTTTTTTACAATAAGTCATTCTTCCTGTTTGCAGGATATTGTCATGGCTTGGAATCGGGGAATTGGAAAAAAATCGATTTGTTTTTAGGGGATGCCTTCATTTTTCGAGTCTCACGTTTCATAAATGGTACGAAGAGACAAAAATATACCGTGGGAAGTGATTATCCGGAAATTCAAGTGTGAGATTTCGGAGAAGGAACAGGCAGAATTGGATGTATGGCTTGCCGATGTGGAAAACCATGCCCGATTCCAAAGTTGGCAATCCCTTTGGTTGTCCATCATGGAAGAAAACATGCGGTATGTTTCCAATGTCGATGCCTTATGGAAAAGGATGGAGGAGCGTATGAGAAAGGCAGAGCCGCGAATGTTCAAGTTGTCTTTGCGTTCTTTTCGTTTGTATATTGCTGCGGTTGCGGTTTTATTTTTCCTGTTGTTCTCTTTTGCCGGTTATATGACGGCCGAATGGTACAAGGCAAGCGATGCCGTATTGGCTTATTCTTCCTTGAATGGAAAATCCCGGATATGTTTGCCGGACAGTACTTTCGTTTGGCTGAATGCCGGATCGACGTTAGAATATTTTGTTTCCCGTTGGACTAAAGAGCGTAACGTCCGTTTGGATGGAGAGGCTTATTTCGAGGTGGCGGCAGATCCGGACCGTCTTTTTGTAGTGGAAGGCGGCGGTGTGGTCGTAAAGGTGCACGGGACGGTTTTTAACATGAAGGCGCGGGAAAAGCAGGACCATGTGGATGTCAGCCTATTGTCAGGGTTGGTCGTTGTTGAAAATCACGGTGTGTCGAGAAGCCTGAATCCGGGCGAAACAGCCGTGTGTAAAAAAAGTGTTCCCAGCATAGAAAAGAAAACCACGGATGTTTCTACTTGCCTTTGGGCAAAAGAATCCTTGCGTTTCGAGAAAAAGACGATTTATGAACTGACCGGATATCTGTCGGAATGGTATGGCATGGATATCCGTTTGGACCCGTCGTTGCCGACCGATCAAGCCTATACCTTTACGATCACACATGAATCGTTGGAGGAGGTGCTTTGCCTGATTGCGAAGATAACCCCGATAGAATATG
>NZ_MNQY01000117.1:41360-56856 GCF_001915675.1 Parabacteroides sp. merdae-related_45_40
GTAACAATTAAATCAGTAATTTATTAAATCTTAAAAAGGTTATGAAGAAACGAAAGTTCTTTAGTAACAGTGGCATTTTGAAATGGAAGATGCCATTATTGATAAGCATTTTATTTTGGATGAGTTTGCCCGGGACGGCCGAAGCGGAAGTTCAGCTTCGTTCCATCTCGCTCCGGTTGGAAAATGTTTCGTTGAGCGAGGCGCTTTCACGGATCGAAGAGGCAAGCGGTTATTCATTTTTCTATGATGAGAATAAGATTGATTTGTCTCGTCAAGTAAGCGTGAATGCTCAAAACAAGGCTGTTAAGGATATTTTGAAAAATATCCTGTTTTCGACGGGAATGACATTTGAAATATCGAACAACCAAATTGTCTTGGTTCCGGAAAAGAAAGCAGCCGCAAAGGAAGTTTCCGTGGCTGTCGTACAGCAACAAACACATATAGTAAAAGGGATCGTAGTCGACAATTTGGGTGAACCGGTACCGGGAGCCAATGTCGTTGAAAAAGGGACGACCAACGGTATCATTACAGATATGGATGGTGCTTTTTCCTTGACTGTGGCTCCTGATGCCGTGTTGGAAATTTCTTATATCGGTTATGTCACGCAGTCTGTTTCGGTCAAAGGAAAATCTACTTTGAATATAACTTTGCGTGAAGATTCGCAGGCGCTGGAAGAAGTGGTGGTGACCGGTTTCGGTCTGTCGCAGAAAAAGGCGACGCTGACGGGTGCCGTCACGGCCGTCGGTTCGGAAGACATCAGCCGTTCGGTTGCCTCCACGGCTTCGGGTGCACTGGTCGGTAAGATCGCCGGTTTGAACACGCGCCAGACGGATGGCCGTCCGGGGGCTACGACCAGTATCCAGATCCGTAACATGGGTGATCCGTTGTATGTGATCGACGGTGTGCAATCGGATGCAGGCCAATTCAATAATATCGACTTCAATGATATCGAGAGCATTTCTGTGTTGAAAGATGCTTCTGCCGCTATTTACGGTGTGCGTGCGGCAAATGGTGTTGTTGTTGTCAATACGAAAAAAGGTAAACGGAACACTAAGAATACGGTTTCTCTGAACGCATACTACGGTTGGCAGAATCCGTCTACTTTCCCGAAACCGGCGGATGCGGCGACCTATATCACCAATTATATCCAGTCTGAAACGGTTCAAGGAAAGACCGACTATACATATAGTAAGGAAGACTATCAGAAATGGTTGGCGGGAAAAGAAAAAGGATATGTGCCGTTTGACTGGTATGACTTCATCTGGGAAACCAATCCTCAGTATTATCTGAATGCCAATATCTCCGGTGGTTCGGATAAGACGAACTATTATGTTTCTGTCGGTCACATGAGCCAAGACGCGATGATTGTAAATTATGGTGGATTTAAACGTACCAATGTTCAGATGAACATAGACACGCAAATTACTTCTCGTTTGAAAGTGGGAGCTTCCATGAATGGCCGTATAGAAGAAAGGAAAAATCCGGGTGTTCCGGAGGCAGATGATTATTGGATGCCTCGTTTTGGGACATATCGAAATTTGCCGACAAAGCGTCCTTTTGCAAATGACAATCCTAAATATCCGACATTGACTTCTTCTAATGCCGCGACGAATTTCGGATGGTTGAATTATGAATTGTCCGGAGAATATAAAGAAACTTGGCGTGTGGCGCAATTACAAGCCACGGCGGAGTATGATATTTTCGATGGTTTGAAGGCAAAGGCTTTGGTCGGATATTATCTGGCATATCAGCAGATGAATAATCAGGAATATACGTATAAATTGTATGGCTATGATGAAGCGACGGATACTTATCCGGTGATTTTCGAGAATAATAATCCTTGGAGAGAAAGACGTGTGGGACACAACGAAGAATTGATGTCGAATATTCAACTGTCTTACAATAAAAGGTTTGGAGATCATAATGTGGCCGCTGTTGCCGGGGTTGAATCGATTAAGCGAGATACGCCGACTTCCTGGCTGCATGCTATTCCGACGGCTAATGCGTTACATCTGATTGATTATGAGACGATGGATACATATAATGATGAGGGTAATGAAACGGAGGCACGTTTGGGGTGGATGTTCCGTGGCAACTATGATTATGCCAATAAATATCTGGTTGAATTTTCGGCTCGTTATGATGGATCTTGGAAATTTCCGCCTGATCATCGTTGGGGATTCTTCCCTTCCGCTTCTGTCGGTTGGCGTATTTCGGAAGAAAATTTCTGGAAGGAATCCAAGCTATCGAATATTTTCAGCGATTTGAAAATCCGTGGATCATACGGTATGGTGGGTGACGATAACGTTTCCGGATATGCGGCGTTCGATTATATGAGCGGTTATAACTATAAGAATGGCGGTTCTGTTATTGATGGGAAATATACGATAGGTTCGGTTCCGCGCGGACTTCCGGTGACGACATTGTCTTGGATCAAGGCTAAGATTCTGGATGTCGGCTTTGATGTTGCTTTTTTGGATAATCGCTTGACGGGGCAGTTCGACTTTTTCCGCCGTCAGCGTGACGGGCTTCCTGCATCTCGTTATGATGTCCTGTTGCCATCGGAAGTCGGTTTCAGCCTACCGAAAGAAAACTTGAATTCGGATGTGCACATGGGGTATGATGCGGCTGTTCGGTGGACAGACCGGGTAGAGGACTTCACATATTCTATCGGCGGTAATATTACGTATTCCCGTTTCTATGATTGGGAACAGTATAAACCGCGTTTCTCCAATTCTTGGGATGTGTATCGCAATTCGTTGAACCATCGTTTCGGTTATCTGAACTGGGGATTGGAAGCAATCGGACAGTTCAATAGTTGGGAAGAGATCGCCACTTATCCGATCGACAATGACCGTCAGGGTAATAAGACGCTTCGTCCGGGTGACATCAAATATAAGGATGTGAATGGTGACGGTGTGATTAATAGTTTGGATGAACGTCCGATTGGATATCGGGAAGATTCCACTCCGATTCTTAATTTCGGTTTGAATTTTTCATTCGGTTGGAAAGGATTTGATTTGGCGTTCGATTTTACCGGTGGCGCGATGGGATCCTGGTATCAGCAATGGGAACAACGTAACCCGTTCCATGATGGTGGTAACAACCCGCAATATTATATGGAAGACACATGGCGTTTGTCTGATATTTGGGATGCAGACAGTGAATTGATACCGGGAAAATATCCGATGTTGTTGATTGGAAATAGTTCGCACAGTAATTATTGGAACAGTACCTTCTGGAAAAAGAATGTCCGGTATGTCAAATTACGTAATTTGGAGTTAGGATACACGCTCCCGAAACATATTGTGGAAAAAGCGTTGATCTCGGATCTGCGCTTTTATGTGGCGGGGACCAACTTGTTGACATTTACCAATGCTCCGGGTATTGATCCTGAATCGACGGAAGGAAATGGTTTGGGATATCCGACAACACGTATTATAAATATTGGTGTAAACCTTAAATTTTAGGTAGAAATGAAGAAGATATATATAATGTCGGCCTTGGCAGTTTGTTTGTTCTCGGCAACGGCTTGTAGTGATTTTTTGGATCGTGAGCCAGATAAGATCATGACGGATGACCAGATTTTTGGTGATGCGGTGATGATTAAATCTGTTTTAGCGAATTATTATGGTCGCGTAACATGGGGACAACACATAAATGATAGCTATTCCATGACTTATATTGATGATGCGGCAAAAATGGATGGAGGACCGGATCAACGCTCTACGTTCGAAGATGATCTTTGGCGAGTGTATGATTATACGTTCATCCGTAATGTGAATCAGTTTTTAAAAGGGTTGCGTGAAACGGAAGTCCTGAAAGATTCTGAGAAAGCTCCATTAGAAGGGGAGGCGCGTTTTTTACGTGCTTGGTGTTATTTCAATATGTGCCGTGGTTTGGGCGGTATGCCGATAATCGGAGATGAGGTGTTTGACTATCAATCTGGTATGGATATAACTACGATGCAGTTCCCACGTTCGACGGAAGCAGAGATGTATGATTATATCATAAGTGAATGCCAGGCTGTTTATAATTTATTGCCGGCGGAGAAACAGATAAATTCTGCTCGTGCAAATAGGTGGACGGCTAAGATGTTGGAAGCGCGTGCCGCTGTCTATGCTGCTTCGATCGCTAATTATAATAATAAAATGTCAACTCCGATTAGAACAGAGGGAGGGGAAGTTGGGATTCCGGCTGATAAGGCATCTGATTATTATAAAACGGCTTTGGCTGCCGCAGAGAATGTGATTAAAGACAGTCCTTATATTCTGCAGGATCGGCGTCCGGACAATAAGGGATTAAACTTTTATGAGGCGACATCCGTAAAAGACAATAATACAGAAGTTATTTGGGCACGGGATTATAAATATCCGGGGCAGACTGTTGAGTTTACGAAATATAATATTCCTAAGTCTCATGCGGAGGATATTGACAATAGTTATGGCGGTCCTGTTTTAAATCTGGTTGAAGCCTATGAATTGCTTGATACGGATACCCCTGGGACGGATAGTAAGGTCGTGACTTCTGAAAATGGGACATTTAAGTTTTATGATTCGTCTGATGCTCCATTCAAAGACCGTGATCCTCGTTTATGGGGAACTATCCTTTATCCGGGTGCGGAATTGAAAAGTGTTCCGGTCGTATTGCAGGCAGGTCAGTTGGTAAAGAATAATGGAGAATGGGAGCTGATAGCTGGTGATTTGGACTCTAAAGACGCCAATGGAAATGCTTTGACTGCATTGAACGGTCCGAAAGAGTCTAATGAACAGTATGTTAATAAGACAGGTTTTTATTATCGTAAATTTATTGATGAAACTCCTGGAGCATCGACGCGTGGTCGTAATTCCGAAATGTGGATGCCTCGTTTCCGTATGTCTGAAGCCTATATGATTGCGGCCGAAGCGTCTTTCGAACTGGAAAACGGACGTGCAGCCGAATTTATCAATGCCGTGCGTAATCGTGCAGGTGTGAAGCCGTTGGAAACTGTTACATTTGAGAATATCGTGCATGAATATCGCGTTGAATTTGCTTTCGAAGACCATCGTTATTGGGATATGAAGCGTTGGCGTTTGGCTGATAAAGTCTGGAATGGAAACAACAATGATCCGCAGGCTCGTCACCGTCGCCTCTGGCCGTATCGTGTGGTTGCACCGGGTGACCCGAATGACGGCAAGTGGGTGTTTGTGGAAGACTTCTTGTTCATGTCTCCGAATGCACGTTATTTCCGGATGCAGAATTATTACAACTTCCTCGATTTGGGCTGGGTTAACAATAATCCTAAGTTGGTAAAGAACCCGTATCAATAATTAAAAATGCATGAGTATGAAGATTATATCTAATATTTTTTCGGTAATTTTACTGCTGGTATTGTTTTCCGGCTGTGGAAAAGATAATTTTGATGCGCCGGAATCCAAACTGGTTGGTAGAGTTACTTATCAGGGACAGGCTTTGAACTTGCGTGGAACCGGCGAAGCAGTCCAGTTGCAGTTGTATCAGGATGGTTATGAGAAGAATGATCCGATTTCTGTTTTTGTAGGACAAGATGGTACTTTCTCCGCTCTTTTGTTTGATGGTGAATATCGTTTGACGACAAGAGACGGGAACGGACCGTGGGTGAATAATCATGAGTCCGTAACCGTGAATTTGAAAGGACATACGGAAGTGAATCTGGAAGTTACTCCGTATTTTATGATTTCGAACGAACAATTGTCTGTTACGGGATCGGCAATGAACGCGTCGTTTATGATTAACAGGATTGTGCCGGATGCGAAGATCAGTCGGGTGATGTTGTTATTAAGCAAGACGCAATTTGCGGATGATGTCAACAACTTGTACCGTCAGGACTTCTCGGATGTCGTTCCCGGTAGCGTGAATCTTTCTGCCGATATTAGCGGTAATACCGAAATAGTAAAGGCAAAAGCCCTTTACGCTCGTGTCGGTGTTTTGGCTAACGGAGCGGATCAGGCTATCTATTCGCCAGTGGTTCGGTTGAAGTGATAAGGTTATTGCCGGATAGGATGCTTGAAAAACGGTTATCCTATCCGGTTTTGCGTATCAAGCTGATTTCATATAGTTTTGATTGATATTTGAAAGTAAATGATTGATAATTGAAAATGTGATAGAAGGCGAAAGAATACCTTTGCACATGATTTATTATCAAGTCAGTTTGTGTTTAATTATATATATTTATTAGAAATGAAGAAGGCCTTTCTGATACTATTGATTTGTTGCCAAGGGATACTGCTGAACGTGTCCTGCGGTTCAGGGAGTTTGTTTGAGCCGGATAAAAGGAACGCATTGCGCGCTCCTTCTTATCCGCTTATTTCCGTAGATCCATATACCAGCGTTTGGTCGTTTGCAGATGAATTGAATGCTGATGTGACCCGCCATTGGACCGGCAAGGAACAGGCCTTGTTGGGGGTAGTGGATGTGGATGGTGTTTCTTATCGTTTCATGGGAAAGGAAACACCGGAAGAGGGAGCATCGGTTCGTTTTGCGACTGCTGCCCGACAGTTGTCTGTGAATGTCCTTCCCACGCAAACTTATTATACATTTGAATGTGGTCCGGTTTTGCTCGATGTCGTTTTTACGGCTCCGTTATTGCTGGATGATTTGGATCGGATGTCCATGCCGGTCAATTATATTTCTTGGCAGGTTCGTTCGGCAGATCAAAAGAAGCATGAGGTACGGGTGAGTGTCGAAGCTTTTTCATCTTTGGCCGTCAACACGGAGGATCAGGCGGTCATGGTTGAGAGGGAGGTGGAAAACGGTATTTCTTATTTGAAGACAGGAACGGCTGAGCAGGCTGTTTTGTTACGCAAAGGGGATGATGTCCGTATTGACTGGGGTTATTTCTATTTGGCGGCACAAGTGGAAAAGGAGACGGTGATGGAGGTTGGCGATCGGAAACAACTTGTCTACAGCCATATTTTGGAGGCAGTGTCTTCTTCTCCGAAGGCCGGGTTCCTGATGGTGGGCTATGACGACTTGTATGCCATCCAGTATTTCAAGGATAACCGGATGGCGTATTGGAAACATAACGGTAAGAAAAATATCCGGCAGGCATTTGAAGAATCAGCGAAGGAATATCGTTCGGTTATGGAGCGCTGCCGTCATTTCGACACTCGTCTGATGGAAGACGCGGAAAAAGCCGGTGGAAAAGAATATGCAGAACTTTGTGCCATTGCTTACCGCCAGGCGGTGGCGGCCCACAAACTTATAGAAGATAAAGACGGGAATCTGTTGTTTCTTTCCAAGGAGAATTTTAGCAATGGTTCGATCGGTACGGTTGATGTGACGTATCCGTCTGCCCCCTTGTTCTTACTTTATAATCCGGAATTATTGAAAGGAATGCTGAATCCGATTTTCCATTACAGCGAAAGCGGACGATGGAACAAGCCTTTTGCCGCCCATGATGTCGGAACCTATCCTCATGCCAACGGGCAGACATATCCTTTCGATATGCCGGTCGAAGAATGTGGGAATATGTTGATTCTGACAACTGCCATCGCTCTGCGCGAAGGTAATGCGGATTATGCTCGTGAACATTGGAAGACGTTGGGTGTTTGGGCTAATTATTTGCTGAAAGAGGGACTTGATCCGGAAAATCAGTTGTGTACGGATGATTTTGCCGGACACCTGGCCCATAATGCAAACCTTTCGATAAAGGCGATCATAGGGATTGCCGGATATGGAAAGTTGGCCGAGATGTTGGGAGATAAGGAACAGGCTGTCAGGTATGTTTCAGCCGCTCGCGAGATGGCAGAGAAATGGGAGCGGATGGCTGATGATGGAGATCATTACCGGCTGACATTCGACCGGGAAAATACTTGGAGCCAGAAGTATAATCTGGTTTGGGATAGAGTTTTGGGCTTGCATATCTTTCCGGACAGGATCGCCCGGAAGGAGGTCGCTTTCTATTTGAGTCGGCAACAGCCGTTCGGCCTTCCGCTTGACAGCCGCAAGACCTATACCAAGATTGATTGGATTTTATGGACAGCGTGCTTGGCAGATACGCAGGAGGATTTCTCCCGTTTGTTATCACCCGCCTATAAATATGTGAATGAAACCGAACCTCGCGTACCCCTGACCGACTGGTATGAGGCTACCGACGGCCGGTCCATCAACATGCGTGCCCGTTCGGTAGTGGGGGGCTTTTTTATGAAGATGCTGGAAAAGCAGATGTATAAACCCTCTTTTCGTCCTGAGCCGGCGGAAGAACCAGTGGTGGAAGCCAAGAGCACTTATCGGAATCCGGTGATCGATTACAGTTTGCCTGATCCGACCATCATCAAAGCGGATGATGGCTATTTCTACTTGTATGCAACCGAAGATATCCGCAATACGCCGATCCATCGTTCACGCAACTTGGTGGACTGGGAGGAGATCGGAACGGCTTTCACGGAAGAAACACGTCCGACCTTCGAGCCGAAAGGAGGCTTATGGGCACCGGATATCAATTATATTAACGGACAATATGTATTGTATTATTCCATGTCCGTCTGGGGAGGTGAGTGGACCTGTGGGATCGGAGTTGCTACATCCGACAAACCGGAAGGGCCGTTCATTGACAAGGGACCGTTGTTCCGAAGCAAGACAATTCAAGTTCAAAATTCTATAGACCAATTTTTCATGGAGGATAACGGGAAAAAATACCTGTTTTGGGGTAGTTTCCGCGGTATCTATGGGATAGAGTTGTCGGGAGACGGCCTATCTGTTCGGGACGGAGCCAAAAAGAAACAGGTTGCCGGAACCGCCTACGAAGGTACTTACATCCATAAAAGGGGCGATTATTATTATTTGTTTGCCTCGATAGGGAGTTGTTGTGAGGGATTGAAAAGTACCTATACTACAGTTGTAGGCCGTTCTGACAGCCTGTTCGGTCCGTACACGGACAAACAGGGACGACCGATGATGGAAAACCATCACGAAATCTTGATACATGGGAATGACGTTTTTGTCGGTACGGGGCATAACTCGGAAATCGTTACGGACGATCGTGGGAACGACTGGATTCTTTACCATGCCGTGAGTTGTGAGAATCCCACCGGGCGTGTCCTGATGTTGGATCGGATCCGTTGGAAAGACGGCTGGCCGGAAATCGAAGGGGCAAGCCCTTCGCTGGAGGCGGAAGCTCCGGAGTTTATTAATTGAAAATTATAATCATTCACAAATCATAAAGTATAAATCATGAAAAAGACCTTATTTGTATGTTGTGCATTGGCACTGGCCTTGGGTGCACAGGCTCAATGGAAACCGGTAGGAGATAAGATCAAGACACCGTGGTCGGAACAGGTAAATCCGGCGAATGTCCTTCCTGAATATCCCCGTCCTCAGTTGGAACGTGGCGATTGGCAAAATCTGAACGGGGAATGGGAATATGCCATCAAACCGGTTGGCGATGTAGAACCGGCAACATTCGATGGTAAGATTTTGGTTCCTTTTGCTGTCGAATCCTCTCTGTCTGGCGTACAGAAAGAAGTTGGCGAAAACAGCGAATTATGGTATAAGCGTACTTTTTCCGTTCCTTCAGCCTGGAAAAATAAGGACATCATGTTAAATTTCGGTGCGGTGGATTGGAAAGCGGACGTGTTTGTAAACGACATCCTGATCGGTTCTCATAAAGGCGGTTTCACTCCGTTCTCCTTCAACATCACTCCGTATCTGACAGGAAAGAACAACCAGAAGCTGGTTGTCCGTGTATGGGACCCGAGTGATAAGGGATATCAACCGCGCGGAAAACAAACCTCCCGTCCGGAAGGTATTTGGTACACACCAGTAACCGGTATCTGGCAGACAGTATGGTTGGAACCGGTAGCTGCTGCCCATGTGACTTCTGTAAAGTCTATTCCCAATATTGATAATAACACGTTGAATGTGACGGTCGGAACTTCCTGCAATTGCAATTCCGGCATCGTGACAGTGAAGGTGTTGGACAAAGGACAGGTTGTGGCTACGGCCAAAGGTGTTCAAGGAAAGGAATTGCGTTTGTTCGTACAAAACCCGACACTTTGGAGCCCGTCCAATCCTTATTTGTATGATATGACGGTTTCTTTGTCGAAAGATGGAAAGGTGCTGGATGAAGTAAAATCATATACGGCTTTCCGTAAGATTTCTTCCAAACGCGATGCTGCCGGCATTATGCGCATGCAGTTGAATAATCAGGATTTATTCCAGTTCGGCCCGCTGGACCAGGGATGGTGGCCTGACGGACTTTATACGGCTCCGACAGATGAAGCATTGTTGTTCGACATCAAGAAAACAAAAGACTGGGGCTTCAATATGATCCGTAAGCACGTGAAAGTGGAACCGGCACGCTGGTATTATCATTGCGATAAGGAAGGTATCTTGGTATGGCAGGATATGCCGAGCGGCGACCATGGCTCTTATATTTGGGATCACCATGTATATAACGGTGGAAAAGACAATGAACGTACACCTGAATCCAAGGCCAACTATTATCGTGAATGGAAAGAGATCATGGACCTTTGCATATCCAATCCTTCCGTAGTCGTTTGGGTTCCTTTCAACGAAGCATGGGGACAGTTTGAAACGGAAAAAGCGGCTGAATGGACAAAGACTTACGATCCTTCCCGTCTGGTGAACCCGGCAAGCGGCGGTAATCATCGTCCTTGTGGTGATATCTTGGATTTGCATAACTATCCGGCTCCCGATATGTTCCTGTTCGATCCGAAACGTGTGAATGTGTTGGGTGAATACGGTGGAATCGGCCTTCCGGTAGAAAACCATTTGTGGTGGAACAAACGCAACTGGGGATATGTGCAGTTTAAGAACAGCGACGAAGTGACGGCTGAATATGTCAAATACGCCAATATCCTGAAAGATTATGTGAAACGTGGTTTCTCTGCCGCTGTCTATACGCAGACAACTGATGTGGAAGGTGAAGTGAACGGTCTGATGACATACGACCGCAAAGTGATCAAGATCGACGAAGCTGCTGTAAAGAAAGCCAATCAGTCAGTTATTAACGAATTAAAGTAAAAGCATGAAACGGATTAGCATAGCTTTTTTATCTCTTTTTCTGTGCGTGGCCTCTGTCTGGTCTATGCCTCGTCCCGAATATCCCCGTCCGCAGTTCGAGCGGGCGGGTTGGGTCAACCTGAATGGGGAATGGACCTGCTCGTTTGATTTCGGCGGTTCAGGAATGGAACGCGAGTTCTATAAATCGAAAGGTTTTGACAAGAAGATCACTGTTCCCTTCTGCCCAGAAAGTAAATTGTCCGGTATTGGATATACGGACTTTATCAATCATTTCTGGTATCAGCGTCCGATCACGATCCCGCAGGAATGGAACGGAAAGAACATTCTGCTTAATTTCGGTGCGGTCTACTATAAATCGGAAGTCTATATCGACGGTGTTTTGGCTAGCCGCCATTTCGGTGGGACTTCCTCGTTTGCCGTGGATATTACTTCTCTGGTAAAGCCAGGCCAGACACATAGTCTGGTTGTTTATGTGGAGAGCGACGTCCGTGGGGCCAAACAAGCAGCCGGCAAACAGAATCTGCAATACGCTTCTTATGGCTGCAACTACACCCGTACGACCGGTATCTGGCAGACGGTCTGGATGGAAGCGGTCCATCCGGAAGGATTGCAATCGATTCAGCTTCTGACGGATATCGACCAGCAGCAATTGGTGGTTCGTCCCCGTTTCTATAAGGAAGCAGGTGGAAAATTGCAGGTGACATTGAAAGACAACGGCAAGGTGGTTGCCAGCCGGACGGTTTCGGCAAGCTCTCTGTCTTCTGTGGTCCTTCCGGTCAAGAAGATGAAGACCTGGAGTCCGGAAAGTCCTTTCCTCTACGATTTGGAGTACAAAGTATTGGATAAGAATGGAAATATAATTGATGAGGTCAATGGTTATGCCGGTATGCGCAAAGTGCATATCGAAGGCAATAAGATTTATCTGAACAATAAGCCTTACTACCAACGCCTGGTGCTCGACCAGGGTTTCTATCCCGACGGCATCTGGACGGCTCCGAGTGACGAGGCGTTGAAACGGGATATCGAACTCTCTATGGAGGCAGGTTTCAATGGAGCACGCCTGCATCAGAAGGTTTTCGAAGAACGTTTCTATTATTGGGCGGATAAGATGGGTTATCTGACTTGGGGGGAAGCTTCCAGCTGGGGGATGGATTGTAACGATACGGAAACGGCTCGTAATTTCATTACCGAATGGAGTGAGATTGTGCAGCGCGACCGTAACCATCCGTCACTCCTGATCTGGACGCCGACCAACGAGGAGTTCTGGCCCGACCGTGTGCAATATCCGCGTTTGATGCACGACCTCTACAACCTGACGAAAATGATCGATCCGACGCGTCCTTTCCATGGGGCAAGCGGTGGAACGCATATCGCAACCGATATCTGGACCGTTCATAATTACGAACAGGACCCCGCCAAGTTGAAGGAGAAACTGTATAACGGTGGCAAACTGATGGAAGCTCCGAAATGGGAAATCCATCTGATGCCGATGAATATCGGTTACAACGGCCTGAAATATACCGACCAGTATGCTTTCCCGGAATACAAGAAGGACATGCCTTACTTGGTGGATGAGTTTGGCGGTATCAAATGGAATCCGTCGCAGCAGATGGAGAGCGCCCAGAATACATCCTGGGGATATGGCGAACCGCCCCGTTCCCTGGAAGAGTTCTATGCTCGTCTGGAAGGTCAGGTGGATGCTGTGCTATCTCTCTCAAATGATATTTGGGGCTATTGCTATACGCAGCTTACGGATGTGGAACAGGAGCAAAACGGTATTTATTATTACGACCGTACCCCTAAGTTCGACATGAAGCGTATCCACGCCATTTTCAGTAAGACACCAGAATCAAAATAATAACGGACTAAAAATCAATTAGGGGGCAGGGAATATCCTTGTCCCCTAATTTTTTTGTGCCTATTCGGAGCGTTGTTTCTCAAAGTGGTAAGGAAAATGCAAAATGATCCTATCCGGACTCTGCCCGTTCTCAAGAAGCAACTGATCCGGAACATACCATAAACTATCTCGGAAGTCATAGTAAACTAATTCAAGGCATATAGCATATTATTTATATGTAGTACTACTTGTCACGAATACGTAGTACTATCTATCATCAATTGGTAGTACTACATATGGGCAATTGGTGGTGACTGCCAATAGATACTTTGCTATATGTTATCATTTAGTTCTTGAGGTGTTTGGAGTTAGTTGATGGCATGAAACGAGTTAGTGTACCAGTTATCTGCAGACCGATGTCATTTTAGTCATTTGCCCAGCCATGTTTTGATACGTTTGTTCATTGGCTTTTCAAAATAGTAGTAGGAAAGCAAACATATTATAATCGGTTTTCTTTCTCCTTGGTTGTTTTATAGGCTTTTCTTAACACTCTGCGGGGGAGGAGCCGTATTGTTTAAATCAATTATAATCTGTAACTTTGCCGGATAAACAGAATTTGTAATGAAATATAATACAGAAGAAAAGAAATTGGTTATGCCCGAATATGGACGCAATATACAGAATATGGTGGACTATTGCATTACCATTCAGGACAGGGAAGAACGTAAACGCTGTGCAGACACAATAATCAACATCATGGGAAACATGTTTCCCCATTTACGCGATGTAAACGACTTCAAACATATTCTCTGGGATCACTTGGCTATCATGGCCGACTTCAAATTGGATATCGATTATCCGTACGAGATCGTAAAGAAAGAAGACCTTTACTCACGTCCTCCGCGTATACCTTATAACAATTCGCGTATACGTTACCGTCATTACGGCAAGACGCTTGAGAAAATGATCCAGAAAGCAACCGAATTCGAACCGGGTGTGGAAAAGGACCAGTTGATTAAATTGCTGGCTACCCAAATGAAGAAATCGTTCCTTACCTGGAACAAGGAATCCGTAGATGATCGGAAGATATTCAAAGACCTCGACGAATTGTCGGAAGGTCAGATCATCTTGGATGAAGAGGTACATAAGCTGGCGGAAAGCCGTGATATACTCGCCCGCAACAATACGAACAACAAGAAAAACTATTCACGTAAAGGCCGATGAGTTCATTTGTCATAGAAGGCGGTTACCGGTTGTCCGGTGAGATTGTTCCGCAGGGCGCAAAGAATGAAGCCTTGCAGGTCATTTGTGCAACATTGCTTACGCCGGAAAAAGTGACAATCCATAATGTACCGGATATCCTGGATGTGAATAACCTGATACAACTCCTGCGCGACATGCAGGTGAAGGTGGAGCATCCGGCTGCCGATACCTATACATTTCAGGCCGATGCTGTCGACTTGAACTATCTGGAAACGGACGAGTTTTTGCGTAAAAGCGGTTCCTTGCGCGGTTCGGTGATGATAGTCGGTCCTCTGGTTGCCCGTTTTGGCAAGGCTTTGATCCCTAAGCCGGGAGGCGATAAGATCGGACGCCGTCGTCTGGATACTCACTTTGTCGGTATTCAGAAGCTGGGGGCTTGCTTCAGTTATGATCCTGACCGCCAGCTCTACGAAATAGAGGCGAAGAAGCTGAAAGGCGCTTATATGCTGCTTGATGAAGCTTCAGTGACCGGTACGGCCAATATCTTGATGGCGGCCGTGCTTGCAGAAGGAAAAACAACGATTTATAATGCCGCTTGCGAACCTTATCTGCAACAACTTTCTTCCATGCTGAATCGTATGGGAGCCCGTATTTCGGGTGTCGGCTCCAATTTGCTGACAATAGAAGGGGTTGAGGCGTTGGGTGGCACTACACATACGATCTTGCCGGATATGATCGAAGTAGGCAGTTTTATCGGAATGGCTGCTATGACCGGTTCCGACATCACGATCAAAAATACAGGCTATGATATGTTGGGGATTATTCCCGATTCATTCCGTCGTCTGGGAATTACGGTCGAACAGATCGGTGACGATATCCATGTCCCGACACACGATTCTTATCAGATCGAGACGTTTATCGACGGCTCCATTATGACGATTGCCGATGCTCCCTGGCCGGGACTGACGCCGGACTTGCTGAGTGTCTTCC
The DNA here is from genome assembly GCF_001915675.1 of Parabacteroides sp. merdae-related_45_40. NCBI lineage: Bacteria > Pseudomonadati > Bacteroidota > Bacteroidia > Bacteroidales > Tannerellaceae > Parabacteroides > Parabacteroides sp. merdae-related_45_40. The sequence goes on from NZ_MNQY01000117.1 coordinate 56,395, forward strand.
TCGTTGTGGCGACGCAGGCTGTCGGCAGTGTGCTGATCCATCAGAAGATGTTCGAAAGCCGTCTCTTCTTTGTCGACAAACTGATCGACATGGGAGCGCAGATCATTCTTTGCGATCCGCACAGGGCGACTGTGATCGGGTTGGGCAATCGTTTCAAACTGCGTGGTTCCAATATGGTTTCTCCGGATATTCGTGCCGGCATTGCTTTGCTGATTGCGGCGATGAGTGCCGAAGGTACCAGCCATATCCATAATATCGACCAGATAGACCGTGGATATCAGAATATTGACAAACGGTTGAACGGCATCGGGGCGCGTATTACCCGACTTTAAACATTCTTGTCATGATTAAGAAAGAAGATGTTTTCAAGATAGGACAGTTTGCCAAACCTCACGGCATAAAGGGGGAGATCGCGCTGGTTACAAACAGCGATGTTTTTGACGATTCGGACGATCCGTATAT
>NZ_MNQY01000117.1:56862-57101 GCF_001915675.1 Parabacteroides sp. merdae-related_45_40
GTCCCTTTTTTCATCGAGGAGTATCGCTATAAGACGGATACCGTTATCCTTCTGAAGTTGAAGAATGTGGACGATGAGAAAGCGGCCCGTGAATTTTCCAATCGCGAAGTCTTTTATTCGCTCGATGAAGTGGACTGGGATGACTTGGTGGGAGATATGACATGGGATAGCTTTATCGGTTATCGGGTCATAGACGAACATCATGGCGAAATTGGCGAGATTACTGATGTCGACGAGTC
>NZ_MNQY01000117.1:57129-141991 GCF_001915675.1 Parabacteroides sp. merdae-related_45_40
CTGTTGTTGCCTGCCGCCGAGGAACTGATCTTGTCTGCCGATCATGAGAATAAGACGCTGGCCGTTTCCGTTCCGGAAGGTCTGTTGGATTTATGAAATTGACGAATACACATGGCACAAAAGCAAAGACGAACAAATAAGAAATCATTCTGGCACCGGATTAGGTTTAAATACAAACTGTCTTTCTTCAATGAAGGAACGCTGGAGGAAGTATGGTCTTTCCGGTTGTCACAGCTTTCCGCATTTGCGATGTTGGCCTTGTTTGCTTTCTTGCTGATCGCTTTTACTGCCTTTATCATTATTAAGACACCGATACGGAACTATCTGCCGGGTTATCTGGATGTGGAAGTTCGTAAGGAGATCATGCAGAATGCCTTGCGTGCCGATTCGTTGGAAAGGATGATCCAGATACAATCTCTTTATCTGAATAATGTGGCGGGTATTCTGTCGGGGACGATGCCGATCGATTCGATTCGAGAGATCGATTCGCTGGCACGAGTGAACCCTGACTATGAGATTCCTCAAACGAAGGAGGAAAAGAAGTTTGTAAAGGATTTTGAAGAGGCGGAGAAATACAACTTGGCAGTCTTGGACCCGAATCCGGTTCCTACTGACGGTGTCTTTTTCTACAAGCCTGTAGATGGAGTGGTCTCTTCTCATTATAATGCCAATATCCGGCATTATGGTGTCGACTTGGTTGCAGCCCCGAAGGAAAGCGTGCTGGCTACGTTGGATGGCACGGTGGTCTTTGCTGGCTTCGATCCGAACTCCGGGAATGTGATACAGGTGCAGCATAGGAATGGTTTTTTATCTATTTATAAACATAACGAATTATTGCTGAAAGAGGTGGGCGACCGCGTCGTCGCGGGAGAGGCCATTGCTCTGGTAGGCAATACGGGGAAATTGTCGACCGGTCCCCATCTCCATTTCGAGTTGTGGTATAAAGGTGGCCCAGTCAATCCCGAAGAATATATAGCATTTTAATACGCATGAAAAGAAACTTGGCCATATTAGGTTCTACAGGTTCTATCGGAACGCAGGCTTTGGAAGTAGTCAGCGAACATCCTGACCTTTTTGAAGTATATGCTCTTACTGCCAATAATCAGGTGGATCTGCTGATTAATCAGGCACGTAAATATATGCCTGAAGTGGTGGTAATCGCTAACGAGCAGAAATATCCCGAATTGAAGGAGGCGTTGGAAGATCTCCCTATCAAGGTATGGGCGGGTTCGGATGCCATTGCCCAGGTCGTCCAGTCGGAACCGATCGATATGGTGCTGACGGCAATGGTGGGATATGCGGGGCTGAAACCGACGATCGCAGCGATCAAAGCCGGTAAGGCGATCGCGTTGGCAAACAAAGAGACGTTGGTAGTGGCCGGCGAACTGATCACAGCTTTGGCTGTCGAACACAAAGTGCCGATCCTGCCTGTAGACTCTGAACATTCTGCCATTTTCCAGTGTTTAGCGGGAGAGTGGGAGAACCCAGTGGAAAAGATATTGCTGACGGCTTCCGGCGGCCCTTTCCGTACCAAGACAATGGAGGAACTGGCTGTCGTGACCAAGGCACAGGCGTTGAGGCATCCCAACTGGAGTATGGGGGCGAAAATCACGATCGACTCGGCGTCGATGATGAACAAGGGGTTCGAGATGATAGAGGCGAAGTGGCTGTTCGGGGTTACGCCGGAACAGATACAGGTCGTGGTGCATCCGCAGTCGGTGATCCATTCGATGGTTCAGTTTGAAGATGGTGCGGTGATCGCCCAGTTGGGGATTCCCGACATGAAACTTCCGATCAGCTATGCTTTCTCATATCCCAAGCGGTTACACAGTAAAGCACCCCGTTTGGACTTCACTCAATATGCGACGCTTACTTTTGAGGAGCCGGATATGGAACGTTTCCGTAACTTGGCGTTTGCGTTCGATGCAGTCAGGAAAGGTGGTAATATGCCTTGTATCTTGAATGCTGCCAACGAAGTAGTGGTCGCTGCTTTCCTGCGTGACGAGATCGGCTTCTTGCAGATGAGCGACGTGATTGAAAAAACAATGGCGAAAGCCACTTTCATCTCTGTCCCTACCTACGAAGATTATGTGGCGACGGATGCGGAGGCGAGAAAAATTGCAGAGCAATTTTTTAATTGATAGTTAGGAGAGAAAATATTATAAAGAAAGATAATAGATAATAATTAAGAACAAGACGATTGAGGATGGACAAGGGACAAGAAGAAGTATGAAGGTATTTAATTGTCAATTGTTCATTGTCAATTGTCAAGAGACAAAGTATGGAGACATTTTTAGTTAAGGCTCTACAGCTCATTTTGAGTTTATCGATATTGGTGTTGGTCCACGAATTCGGACATTTTATCTTTGCCCGTATCTTTAAGGTTCGGGTGGAGAAATTTTACCTTTTCTTTGACCCGTGGTTCTCGATTTTCAAGTTTAAGCCTAAAAACAGTGATACGGAGTATGGTGTCGGTTGGCTTCCTTTGGGAGGTTATTGCAAGATATCCGGTATGATCGATGAGAGTATGGACAAGGAGGCGATGGCACAGCCGCCGAAACCTTATGAGTTCCGTTCTAAGCCTGCCGGACAACGGTTGATGATCATGGTTGCCGGTGTGTTGTTTAACTTTTTGTTGGCGCTGTTTATTTATTCGATGGTGTTGTTCACTTGGGGGGATACGTTCCTGCCGTTGAAAAATGTGAAGGCGGGTATGGATTATAGTGAGACTTTCCATAACGTTGGATTCCAGGATGGCGATATCTTGCTGAAAGCGGACGATACGGAGTTGGAGCGTTTCGGAGAGGATTGTTTCCGCCGTGTACTCAATGCACAGACCGTAACGGTTTTGCGTGGTGGTGTTGAAACGGTAATTCCCATCCCTGAAGATATGGCACAGCGCGTTATGCGGGATAAGAAAGGATTTGCCTCCTATCGTTTCCCGATGGTCGTGCGCGAATTGGGTAAGACGGAAAGTGGCGAATCACCTGCCGCAGTTGCCGGTTTGCAACCGGGAGACAGTATCGTTTCTATTAATGGCATCGTAACCCCTTCTTTCTATGAGGTAGGTGAAGTGCTTGCACAAAATAAGGATAAGGATGTATTGGTCGGTTTTTATCGTGCCGGTATCCCGCAGACATTGACACTGCATACGGATACGGCTGGGAAAATGGGTATTTATTCTGTTTCGCCTTTTGATATGTATCAGACGGTGACTCGTAAATATGGTTTCTTCGAGTCTTTCCCTGCCGGTGTTATGTTAGGTGTGAACACTCTGAAAGGGTATGTCAGCGACATGAAATATGTCTTTACGAAAGAAGGAGCTTCCAGCCTGGGAGGGTTCGGTACGATCGGCAGTCTGTTCCCGGCGGAATGGGATTGGCATTCGTTCTGGATGAAAACGGCTTTCCTTTCTATCATCCTCGCCTTTATGAATATTCTGCCGATTCCGGCTTTGGACGGCGGGCATGTGATGTTCCTGCTCTATGAAGTGATTGCACGCCGCAAGCCGAGTGACAAATTCCTCGAATATGCACAAGTTACCGGGATGTTCCTGTTGTTTGCTTTACTGATCTATGCGAACGGAAACGACATTTTCAGGTTCTTCTTCAAGTAGTGAAGTAAATGATATATGAATAAACAGCCGCTTATCATTCTTTTAACAGAGATGGATAAGCGGCTGTTCTTGTAAAGAGACGTCTGTTTAAGCTGAGGCATCATCCAAAACACCGGTGTTTTGAAAAGGAGGGGTAGAGGGAGCTTAGAACAGGCTGCTGATATCTATGTCTGCCACTCCTGCCGTTGCTTCCGGAAGTGTGATAAGGGCAGTTTCTGGAAATTCCTTTTCCAGATATTGAGTGAGGTATTCCAGGGTGTTGGCGGTTATCAGTTCGTCTGTAGGCGGATAAAGATTGTAAACAACCGTTCGGACCGGAATTCCGTATTGTTTGCAGGCGTAGAGACTTAATAATGTATGGTTGATGCTACCTAATTTGCCGGATGTCACCAGGATAACCGGGTATCCTTGTTCTTTTACATAATCGATGGCGAGCGAATGAAAATCGTTCGGAACCATCAATCCGCCCGCACCTTCCAGCAAGACGTACTCATATTTCTCTTGTAGGCGGCGGGTTGCCTCGGTGATGACAGAGAGATCGATTGTCTTCCCGTCTTTCTCCGCAGCCATGTGGGGAGAGCAGGGATAGGTGAAGATGTAAGGACAAGTTAATCCGGCTTTATCCTCTTCAGTGAAAGGAATTCCCTGTATTTTCCGGTGCATTTCGATATCTTCCGAGACTTCTGTGCAACCCGTTTGAATCATTTTCTGGGTGATGACTTTTTTCCCTTTTTCAGCCAATGCGCATGCAATCATGCCGGTGGCGAAAGTTTTACCGATATTGGTATCGATTCCTGTAATAAATAAGACTGTTCCTTTCATATCCTTTTTTATTTTTTGGTTGCTAATATATAAAGCGGGCGGTATGTGAGTGTCACTTGGCCGTCGGTTGTTGCGAATTGTTCCGCATATTGCCGGCAGAATGATTCCTGCCGGCCTTTTGTCCAACAGCCGTTTCCGGTCGCTGTGACGCCCGTTGCTTTGAGGTGTCTCAGTACGTCCAGTGGGGTTTTGAAGGTAAGGACGATCGTATCCTCTTCCTGATGCAGCAGATTGAAATCTGCTGTGGATAGCCATCCTACAAGTGTATCGGAGGTTGGGTACACAAGTCCTTTTCCTGTCAGTTCTTTGATTTCGTACAGGTTGCCGGGGACAAAAGTGCTGAACAGGAGTAATCCTTGCTGCATCAGCAGTCCCGACAGTTTATGGAGAAACGTTTCCGGTTCTTTCATCCACTGGAAAACAGAGGCGGATGCAATCAGGTCAAACTTGCCGGGAAAGGATAGTGTTTCGGCATCCCCGGCTATGAAGCGGGGAGGAGAACCAGGGAAGAGCTGCTCTATCTTTTCCTGGCAGTCCTCGCAAAGATCATTCAGTATCCATTCGTCAATATGGCATTGTTGTTTCAGCACTCCGGTGAATCCGCCCGTGCCACAGCCAATTTCCAGCATCCGTTTGTAACGGATATTCGCCTGATGAGGGAGGAGAGAAGCGAGTTTCCGACTGATACGGTGTTGGGCATCGGCATGGTTGTCGTAGCTGGACAAAGCACGTGTAAAGCGGATATGTATCTGTTTAGCTTCTATTGCTTCCATATTTCGTTCCATTGTTTCCATAAATAAAAAGGATAGTGCGGAGCTTCTATCTCGGTTATAGGACAACGGCCTTGCCAGAAGGCACGCAGATTCTCGGTAGGAAAGATCCGGTCTTTGGAGGAGATGAGAGCCTGTGTCCATCCGTTAAACAAGGCGGAAGCTGGTGATGCTTTCTTTATTTCGGCGTACAGGTACTCCAATTCTTCCCGGATGTCGGCGAGCGGACGAGGCGGTATCTGCTCGTAGGCTTGCAGAATATCCCGTTTGCCGCACATGCGCCGGTTGAAGCGTCGCATGCCTTCTTCGGTTACGTTATCCAATGTTCCCCGGAAGATCGTTTCCGGGATACCCCACCGGTCATGAACGGGGCAGGGAGTCCCGTTGACGGCAATGGCTTCGGTGAAAGATACAGGCTTTTTACCAAACATGACCGAAGCGGCCCATACACCTAATGACCAAGCTACCAGTCGGATTTTCCGGTATCCGGAAAGGGCTTCTCCTTCAAAATCCATTCCCCGGTAGTCATAGCAAATCCAAAGATCCGTATCCGGTTCCGTTTCCAGCTGCCGGAATACTTCAGGAGAAGCTGCCCAGCCTGAAAAGATGAGAAGAAGTTGGCTGTTGCCTGTTTTTGTTTGTTTATATATGTTCATGCTTTTGATTTATGAATTTTGATTTATGAATGGTGAATTATATTTGTGTGTTTTGATATAAATCATAATTCATTAATCATAAATCGGATCTCCTCTTCAGTTATGTCGGCTGTTAATGAGAAGCGTATCCGCGCTGTCCCTTTGGGGACTGTGGGAGGGCGGACGGGGAGGCAGTAAAAGCCTTTCCGTTGCAGGTAGAGGCTTGTCTGGATACAGTCTTCGTTTTCTCCAATAATGAAGGGAATGATGTGGCTTGCCGATATTTCTCCCCCTTTCCCTTTCAAGGCCTCTGAAAGCAAGTGGCTGGTAACGGCCAGACGATGCCGTTCGTCGGTAAAGCTGGGAAGTCTCTCAAACAGAAACTTTGTCCAGGCGATTTGAGCAGGTGGGAGTGCCGTGCTGAATATCAGAGGGCGCATCGTATTGATCAGATATTCCCTAACCGTCTGGCTGCACAACAGATAGGCTCCCATTGATCCCAAAGCCTTTCCGAAGGTACCGACCAAGAGATCTATATCGCGGATGCAATCCTGCTCTTCGGCGACCCCCAAGCCGTTTTCCCCTCTTACACCGATAGCATGCGCCTCGTCTACATAAAGCCATACATTCGGATATCTTTTCTTTAAGGATACCAGCCGGCCGAGATCGGCGATATCTCCATCCATGCTGAAAATACTTTCCGTGACGATAATAATTTGCTCGTATGCATGTACGTATTTAGCCAATAGCTGTTCCAAATGCTCATAATCGTTGTGACGGTAACGTTGGTAAGGTGCGCCGCTCAGCAGAATCCCGTCGATGATACTCGCATGTACCAGTTTGTCCGCCAGGATCAACGACTGTTTATCCGTCAAGGCGGGAAGTATTCCGGTATTGGCATGGTAACCGCTGTTGAACAGCAGGGCGGCTTCGCGTCCGAAGCGGTTGGCCATCAGTTCTTCCAGCTCGGTATAGACCATGAAATTCCCAGTCAGTAACCGGGATGAAGAAGAAGAGAACGGCAGGCCGCTTTCCTGCAACTGTTCGATAAACTCGTCCCGCAGATCCTGCCGGGACGAGAGTCCGAGGTAGTCGTTGGAAGATAGGTTGAGCATTGTCTGCCCCTCTTTTTCGATCCATTTGCCACGATGGACGATATCAGGAAGACTGCGCAGATTACCGGAAGCCCTTAGTTTCTCCAATATGTCGTTATAATCTTTCATTTTATTTTGAATCTAATACGGTTAACAGCCCTTTTGTTAATTTAGACAATTCCTCTTTTTGAATGATAAAGGGTGGCATCAGGTAAACCAACTTACCGAACGGGCGGACCCAGATGCCCTTTTCGATAAAACGTTTTTGTAAGACGGCCATATTTACCGGTTCTTTCATCTCGATCACACCGATGGCTCCCAACACACGTACCTCTTGTACGTCGGGGAAAGATGAGGCAGGAGCCAGTTCTTCCCGAAGCTGTGACTCTATGGCCTTCACCTTTTCCTGCCATCCGCTTTCCAACAGGAGCGAGACCGATGCCGATGCGATTGCACAGGCCAACGGGTTTCCCATGAAAGTGGGCCCGTGCATGAAACACCCTGCCTCACCACTGCAAATCATATCGGCTACGGGTGTACTGGTGACGGTTGCCGACAGTGTCATGTAACCTCCCGTCAATGCCTTGCCGATGCACATGATGTCCGGTTCCACCCCGGCCCATTCCCAGGCGAAAAGCCGCCCGGTCCGTCCGAATCCCGTTGCGATTTCATCAAAGATCAGCAATACTTGATACCGGTCACACAGTTCACGTGCCGCTATCAGAAATGCGGGTGAATAAAAATACATACCGCCTGCCCCTTGAACGACAGGCTCGAGGATTAAGGCTGCGATCTCTCCTGCATGTTTCTCAAACAAGTCTTTTAAAGGTTCAATCGCCTTTTCGTCCCATTTTTCCTCGAATCTGACGGAAGGCTGGGGTATAAAGTATTGTACAGGCAGGCTTCCGGAAAAGATCCCATGCATGCCGGTAACCGGATCGCAGACAGACATTGCGTGCCAGGTATCTCCATGATAGCCGCTTCGGATGGTCGCGAAAGCATATTTTTTTTGTTTCCCTTGTGACTGCCAATATTGGATGGCCATCTTCATGGCGACTTCTACTGCAACGGAACCGCTGTCGGCAAAGAATATCTTTTGCATAGAAGGCGGCAGCAACGGGAACAACTTGGCTGCCAGTTCTACAGCCGGTTCGTGGGTAAAGCCTCCGAACATGATGTGGCTCATCTTGTTCAGCTGTGCCTTGGCCGCAGCATTCAACACCGGATGATTATAACCATGCACGGCCGCCCACCATGATGACATGCCGTCGATCAGCTTTCGGCCGTCTTTCAGGGTGATCGTAACCCCTTCTGCTCGTTCGACCGGATAGACCGGAAGCGGATCGATTGTCGATGTATACGGATGCCAGATGTGTTCCCGGTCAAAGTGTAGTAATTCTTCTGTCGTCATCTTTCCCAATCTGTATTTTCGGTTAATGAATATCCTTCGGAGGTGAAAAGAGCTTTGTCTTCCGTTACCCGGCTTCCGATCGTTGTCAGCAGGTCGCCGATGATCGCCGAATTGATACCTATATAAAGAGCCTTGCGCTGTATCTTTTCACTTAGTTGGGCCCGTCCGCCCGAGAAACGCAGGTAAGCATTCGGGTTGATGAAACGAAACAGGGCGATCGTGGTCAGGAACTCTTCGTCCGTCAGCGGTTGTGCCTTTTCCAACGGTGTGCCGGGTATTGGTTGCAGGAGGTTCAGCGGGATAGAGAGAATCCTTTCCTTTTGAAGCAATAAAGCCATCTCGATACGTTGCTCTACCGTTTCACCCATCCCGATTATCCCACCTGAACAGATACGGAAACCTATTTCCCGTGCCGTCCGGATCGTTTCTAGTTTCTGTTCCGGCGTGTGGGTCGTACAAAGGGTGCGGAAGTAGGAGGGGGCTGTTTCTATATTGCAATGGTAATTTTCCGTTCCGCTGTCGTAAAGGGCTTGCAGTTGCTCACGGTTTAGGAGTCCCATCGAGGCGCAACATTTGATATCGCAGGTTCGCTTGATACGGCGTACGGTCTCTGTAATCTTTACCATATCTTTGTCCGAAACCTTCTTACCGCTGGTGACAAGTGCAAAACGGCTGATTCCTTGCTTATGGTTATGTGTCGCATGGCGGATACATTCTTCTGCCGGCAACAGCGGGTAAAGCGTCACGTTTGTTTTATAATGTCCGGACTGTGCACACCATTTACAGTCTTCGCTGCAATTCCCGCTTTTGGCATTGATGATGGAACAAGTGTCGAACTTGTTTCCCATGAAGTGGCGGGTGATCTGATGAGCTGCTTCGTAGAGGGCTTCCTTATCCGGAACGGCAGCCAGTTCTTTTGCTTGTTCTTCGTTGATCATGCCACCGGAAAGAACATGTTGTTTGAGTGTTTCAATCATGTATTTGGGTATTTGTATAAACGAAAATCGCGGAAGGCCTTCAGTTTATAACTGAGACCTTCCGCGATTTCGGAAATGTTATCTTTTATTATGTGTGCATACGATGCCGCAGGTCGGTTTGCGATCTGGACAGGACATAAGGCTTGCAGGAGCAGGGACAGGGTGATGTCTTTTGAACAGTCTGGATGAGATGTATTCTCCTTTTCTTCAGTCTCCCCATTGTTTACCTTGTCGAAAGTGAGCACGGACGTATGTACGGAACCATTTTTTGCCTGGAACCGTTCAGATACGTTTGCCGACAACTGCCCGATCGTAACGGCATGTTGTATACTAATGAAAGCAGCATACCTCTTCCGGCTCCATCTTCTGAAGCGGAGAGCAACAGGTTTGTATGTATACTGCTTCCTCATGGTCTTATGCTACCTTTTCTAATTTTTTCATGACAGAGAAAATGAAAACGGCAGAAACGAGACATACGCCGACCAATACACCCCATACGATCCACAGAGGCATATCTCCCCAAATCCACGCTGCTACGGCTGTCAAATAGTTTCCGATAGCTGTTGCAACGAACCAACCTCCCATCATCATACCTTTGTATTTGGGAGGAGCCACCTTCGAAACAAAGGAAATACCCATAGGCGAAAGTAATAACTCACCGAATGTAAGAACCAAATAAGTGGAAATTAACCAATTGGGTGAAACGAAAGAGGCAGTACCGGCCTGGATTGCTTCGGATTGTGCTTCGGGAGTCAATAGGCCGAATGATGAAAACATCATTAAGATGAATCCGCATGCTGCCACCAGCATGCCGAGACCGATTTTACGCGGTGCCGACGGTTCTTTGCCTTTTCTGGATAATGCCCCGAAAATAGCCATGGAAACAGGAGTTAAAGCAACCACAAAGAATGGGTTGAATTGCTGGAAAATAGGAGCATCTACGGGAACCGAACCATTGAGTGAACTATAGCGGTATCCTAAGAATGCAAGTGCAAGTAGAATGACGATACCGGATATTGCTTTGCCTTTTCCTGTAGAAGACTGGAATAAGGAAAATAGACCATAGACGATAAAGATTATGGCAACCAGATTCCATACATCGAACATCATGCTTTCCAAGCCAGTTGAACTTTTGGCCGTGAACTCATCGGCAAAATAAGTCAGGGTAAGTCCGTTTTGGTGGAATGCCATCCAGAAAAAGATGACAACTGCAAACACTAAACACAGAGCTATGATACGGTCTTTTGTTTCTCTCGGAGAGAGTTCTTCCACTTTGGCCGTTTCCTTTCCTGCGCTTGTTTGTTTGATATTTCCTTCCACATGCTTGAATGTGCGGCGAGAGGAATAATAGATAGCCATGGATATGATCAGAGAAACGCAGGCCACTCCGAAAGCAAAATGATAAGAGTCGTTTACACTAACCCCTAAATTTTGTTGGGCGTATTCCATGATCTTTACGGCTGCTGTAGGAGCAAACAATGCACCGATATTGATCGCCATATAGAAGATACTGAAAGCGGAATCGCGTTTGGATGCATATTCGGGAGAGTCGTATAAGTTACCGACCATTACTTGCAAGTTCCCTTTGAATAGTCCGGTTCCCGTACTGATTACCAACAAGGCGGAAAACATACAGGCCAAAGCCAATGTCCCACTGCCTAATGGCAATGCGAGCAGAACATATCCGGCAAACATGGCGATGATACCGATTGTCACCATCTTGCCATACCCGAATTTATCAGCTAAGATACCGCCGATGAATGGTAAAAAATAGACTAAAGCAAGGAATGTGGAGTAGATCGTACCTGCCATACCTGGCGATAGACCAAAGTTTGCTTTTAAGAAAAGTACAAAAATTGCGAGCATGGTGTAATAACCAAAACGCTCGCCGGTGTTCGCTAAGGCTAACGCATATAAACCTTTAGGCTGTCCTTCAAACATAGAATTAATTTGTTAGATGATTATTGAATGATTTGTTTTATTGCACCTGTTTCCGGATAGAAATAAACTTTTACCGGAGCTTTTTTATCTTCAAACATGATGGGGGCAAGTCCTTCCCGTGTACCGAACTGGGTAATTTGTGCTTCGCCTTTATAAAGTGTTTTTTTGTTCATGCTGATTTCGATGCTGGCTTTACCTGGTACATTATATATAATGCCCTTCAGTGATTTTTCTTTCTTTTCAGCCTCTTTCGGGTCTAAAACAGGAGCGCGGTCGATGGCTTTTAAGTTCATATACACAGGTGCTCCGCCCAAATCGTCGGCATCTACGATTCCCAATTGGGGGGAGAAGCGGAATAATACTTCTTTATCGAGATTGTCGAAAGGTACAATAGTCACTTCGTAGTCACTGACTTCCTTTGCCTGGATACCTGTGAACAAGTTGGTTAGCGCTTTTTCCTGCTCTTCCAGTTGTTGGATGACCAGCTTCATCGCTTCGCCATCGGGTGGCAGGTTATCGGCATCACCCGTAAGAATGTTCATGCGGCTCTCGCGGATACGGTAGATTTGTTTGGCTGCCACTTCTGCCTGCTTGGCTGTAGATCCTGCCATAAGCAACTCTTCTGACAAAACAGAGGCATCGGTTACTTTTGTCGGAGCCTGATTTTTCTTTCTTGCCGCTTCCAGTGCTGATTCATCGGGGGTATATTCGGCATTGATGGAACAAAGCAGTCCGTCTTCTGTCAAATAAGCATATGGGGCAACTGTTCCCGCTTTAAATTCAACGATGAATGTATTGTCTGCATCGGGTACACCTTTGTTGACCAAGCTGATCTTTCCTAATTCGTAATAGACCTTATCTTCTGTGATAGCGTCTTTTACTCCTAAATATTTTTCTGCGTATTTATAATAGGGACCTGCTTTGCAAGTTACTTTCGTAACTTCTGCATCTACAACCAGAGATGTTTTAGGAAGTGAATAAGTTATACCGAAATTATTTGCCTTGACGGCATTTTTCTTTACAACTTTAGTCTGAGCCATAATGGGTAAACTAAGGAGCAGACTGGCTATAATGATTAAATTCTTCATATTCTAATCTAAGTTTAATCTCTACTAAATGATTGTACAAAACTATGAAATATTTTGTTAGTAACCAACCGGAAAAGCCTCTTTTCCTCATTTATAGATCAGAGAAGAGATAAAGAACGGTCCCAAAGGCGGCGGAAAAGGAGATCGAGATATTAGGCTTGGTTAAATCACCGCCCGGGACTGTTCTTGTATATTAATTAAAATAAGATTTGTTTTAGTGATCGACAAAGGTAAATTTCTCTTCATTATTAAGCACGTATTTTTGTTGACAAAAATGTGACAAGTTGTACTTCCTTAGAGATCAGATATGAATTTGTCGAACTTTTCTGTGTTTTGAGGCTCTCCTGTGAACTTTTTATATAATCTTCTGCGACATTGAGACACCCCTGAACTTGTGATATGCATAATGAAGGCTATCTTTTTTATGGGTAATTGCATCTTTACTAAATAACAAATATGTATTTCTTCTATGGAGATTTGTGGGTAAAGTTTTATAAGTCGATTGGTGAAATCTGGATATGTTGCATCAATCAATTGATGTAGTTCTTCCCATTCATTTGGACCAAGTTGTATGTCATTCTCCCTATGAATCCTAATATATAAAGATGAGTTATGAAAATCTTTATCCAACAAAAGAAATGTTCCCTGTTTTTCGAAAATTTGCCTGTTTTCCATTTCAAGCATTAATTTTCTCGCTTCATATAGTTGTTTTTCGACTTCACCCATTTCTTCTTGTTTAGATCGGAGCATTTCTGTTAATTGAGAAATTTGTTTTTCATTGTCTTCTATGTATTGTTGACTGCGTTTGTATTGCTCTTCTTTTAAATGGGCAAATCTCTTTTTTCTATTTTGTTCTTTTTTGAAAAATATGAAACTTAAAATGAAGATGATACTGAAAACGATAATCACTTGATATATCAAAATCATTCTTTGGGTTGCTTCTTTTTCGTATTTACTTTTTTCATTAACAATCCTTTGGTAGTTAAACATACTTTGTGTTAGACGCGTATTTTCAAAATGTAAACTATCTACTATGGAATTGCGTGTTTGTTCATATAGATTGGAATATTTGATGAGATCGTTGATGTTTTTTTCTTTCTGAGCTATTTGAGCCAAGTGGTACAAACTACCAGCACGTGTATGAATATTGGAACTCTTTACACAATGATTAAGATAAAATTTAGCAGAATCTAACTGGTTGGTGGCAATGTGCAGTTCTCCTTTTGACAAATATAAGGAATAGAGTGTTTTTTCATTACCGATTAAAGGCTTTGCTTTTTCTATGCATTGATATGCTTTTTTATAGTCTTTGAGACTGAGATATAGATTCCCTAAATCGGTAAGGATAGAGGCTCTGTTTTTTATTGCAGAGTATGAAATTGCACGTTTATAATATATTATTGAACTATCTGGTTTTTGTGTCAAGGAATATATACGTGCAATGTTTCTTAGGGCAAAAGCAGTTTTTACCGAATCGGGCTCTAACTCCAAATATGACAGGGCCTTTTTATACATGGGTAACGCCATGTCGTTGATATCCTGGTGAGCATATAAAGTACCTAAGTTGTTATAAATGTTAATCAGGAGAGTATAATCTTTTGAATCTTCGCCTATCTCCAAAGCCTTTAAGTAATATTCTTGTGCCTGTAGAGCATCTTGTAAATCGGAATTTACACGCCCTAAGTAGTTTAAGGCGCTGTCCGGTTGTTTTTCGATGGTTTTCTCCGCTTCAAGTAGTATTGGAGTCTTTGGGGTATTATTGCAAGCACCCATGGTCAGGAACAAAACGAGGGCAACAAGCGATGTAATATGTAGTAAAAACTTATTCATTTCTCTTCCCTTTAGTTATGGATTCGAATATACTTGTTTTCGGGAAAAAAATGATTTATTTCCAATAAAATGTTTTAATCATTTTATTTATTTACTTCGATTTATAAGAAAAAAGCCTATTTTTTTTGCTGGTACAGTAGTTGATTCGTGAACCCCATCCCTGCAAATCACTCGATTATTTTATGCAAAAAACGGCTATAAAATAGGTAAAACCGGGTAGTTTTTATTGTCAGATAAGGGACTTTAGTTGCCGGACATCCCCATGTTGCCATCCTTAACACCCGGATGTACCGGCTCTCTACACCCGGATGTTAAGGATGGCAACATGGGGGTGTTTATAGAATTATGTGCTTGTCTTTGCTAAAAAAAGAGATAGCTTTTGTGGAATGAAGAACCGTATTTTGCCAATTTAATACCTATTATATTCGTTTTTACATTTGTTTATTCGATTATTTTATATGCTTTTTAAAAAGTAGAAGAAAGTAGTATATTGATTTCCAGTTACATAATAAATTTCATGTGTTTCAGACGTGATAGAGACGTGATAGAGAAGTGATAGAGGAAAACGTCCTGTATCACTCCTCTGACGCTTGAATATGAATAGCTACAACCTTCGTAGTGATAGAGTGATAGAGGATTTTCAGGAAACTTCGTATGCCGATCATAATCTTCTTTGAAAACGGAGGGGGATACTTTGGGGGGCAAAATGTATGTGCCCCCCTTATTGAGTTAAATTAATGGGATCTTTTTATTTTATCTGCTTGAACGCTTTTCCCAGCATATCCGTGATGTCACTGGCGATCATGCTTTCTTCTGAACGGTAGACGGCAGCCAGGTCACCGGCTGTCCCGTGAAGGAAAACACCTGAAACGGCTGCCGTTTCGGGCTCTAACCCCTGTGCGAGCAATGCTAAGATGATACCTGTCAAAACGTCACCACTGCCTGCCGTAGCCATACCCGGATTTCCACAATTGTTGAAATAAACGTTTCCGGTAGCCGTACAGATTGCTGTATAAGCCCCTTTCAAGACAACGCAAAGTTGATGATCGGTAGCGAAAGCTTGAGCCTTTTTCAACCGTTCGTATGAATTAGTGCTTTCACCCGCTATCCGGTCGAATTCTTTGGGATGCGGTGTCAGGATGCTGCGTGGAGGGATGCGTTTCAATAAATCTTTATTGGCTGCAATCAGGTTCAACGCGTCGGCATCGATCACAAGTGGCTTTTCTACTACTTGGAGTAGCTGTTCCAGAGCTTTGACGGAATCCGGATGTTGTCCCAGACCAGGCCCGATCGCGATTGAGGAGTAGGCTTTGATACCGGAAACAGAGCTGAAATGATCTTGATGTTGATCCAGATCAACCATCGCTTCCGGAAAGGCAGTCTGCAAAATCTGCTCGCCACGTCCGGGGATGTGGACGGTCAGTAAACCTGCTCCACTTCTAAGGCAGGCTTTAGCGGATAGGAGGGCTGCTCCCATCTTTCCGTGGCTTCCGGCGATCAGAAGTGCATGGCCGAATGTCCCTTTATGGGCAAAGCGGTTACGGGGTTGGAAAACAGCAGCAATATCTTCTTCCGTCACCAATGTGAATTGTGTCGGAGTGCTGGCAATTATTTCCGGGTGTAACAGGATGTCCAGTACTTTCCATTCACCGACAAATTCTGCATTTTCGGGAAGTAGAAACGCTAATTTCGGAAAACCGAATGTCAGCGTCAGATCGGCATGGATAATAGCGTCCGGATCGTTCTTGCGGTTGTCTTCGCCGAACAGGCCGGAAGGAATGTCGATTGCAACGACGGTCGCATCCGACTGGTTGATATATTTTACCATCGCGGCAAATCCTCCGGTTAAGGGGCGATTCAGACCGGAACCGAACAAGCCGTCTATCACGACATCCCGTTCTTCCAGTTCGGGCGGGACAAAATCGTCCACGACTTCCGTGAATTCGATCTTTTCCATGTGAAGCAACCGTTGCTTGTTCAGCTCACAGTCATCAGAAAGACGCATGGTTGGATTGAACAGATAAGTTTCCACCCGGTAACCGGCATCCGTCAGCATACGGGCGATTGCCAGCGCATCGGCTCCGTTGTTTCCTTGTCCGGCAAATACGATAATACGAGTTTGTTTGGAATAGCGGCGGCAAAATTCACTTGTAAATACGGTTGCCGCACGTTCTACCAAGTCGATAGAGCTGATCGGTTCGTTTTGAATGGTATATTTATCGAGCTCTCTGACTTTATCTGTTGAGAATATCTTTATCATAACTATCGGTTGTCTTTGTTTCTTTGTGCATACAAATGTAGGAATATTACTTTTCTTTTGAAAGAAAAGTTTTGCTTACTTTTGAGTCACTGGGATTTTGCTGTGCATGTAATTTGTTTTTACAAAAAAACACTCCCGATTATCTGTTAATAACATGATAATCAGAGAGTGTCTTCTTTTGAGCGGTAGGCGAGGCTCGAACTCGTGACCCTCAGCTTGGGAAGCTGATGCTCTACCAACTGAGCTACTACCGCGTTGGATGGTGCAAAAGTATACAAATCTTTTATTTTTTACTACCTTTGGCTCAAAAAAATTAGAATAATTTATAGGGATGGAAAAGCTAACGCTGATAAAGGTGGGAGGAAAGATTGTGGAAGAAGAGGAAACACTTCGCAATCTGTTGAATGATTTCTCGCAGGTAGAAGGATATAAAGTGCTGGTTCATGGGGGCGGACGTTCCGCTACGAAGCTGGCTGCACAATTGGGTATCGAGAGTAAGATGGTGGGCGGTCGCCGGATTACGGATGTTGACATGTTGAGGGTGGTTACAATGGTTTACGGGGGACTGGTCAATAAGAATATTGTCGCCGGCCTTCAGGCCTTAGGTATAAATGCGTTGGGACTGACCGGAGCGGATATGAATCTGATGCGGTCGGACAAACGTCCGGTGGGAGAGGTGGACTACGGTTTTGTCGGTGATGTGAAAGAGGTGAATGCGGATCTGCTGGCATCCCTGATTCATCAAGGTATTGTTCCGGTATTGGCTCCCCTTACACACGACAAACAAGGACATATGTTGAATACCAATGCCGATACGATCGCAGGAGAAGCCGCAAAAGCTCTGGCGAAACATTTTGAAGTGACTTTGATGTTCTGCTTTGAAAAGAAAGGTGTCTTGAAAGATGAGAACGATGATGAAAGTGTGATTCCCGAAATAGACCGTACGGCTTTCGAGCAGTATGTGGAAGCGGGTGTGATTCAAGGGGGAATGATCCCTAAGCTCGAAAATTCGTTTCAGGCGATCGATGCCGGGGTTAAGCAGGTGATTATCACGCAGGCTTCGGATATTCATTTGGGGAAAGGTACACGTGTCTTTTAAAGTGTTACTAAATTTGTTGCTAATATTATGTTTTGCAACAAATTTGGGTTGTAAAATGATAATAAGTAAAATTGTTTCGTATATTTGTGGTGTAAATAGTTTAAGTGTATTTTTTAAGACGAACGTTGGGATACTGTACAGGTCTGTTTTTTGGTAACTAATTTGCGAAGGAATATATAACAATATACCTGTACAAAATAGAAGGGGGAGCTTGGGAGAGTTTCCCCTTTTCTGTTACCTTTGCTTCGTGTAATAAAAAGGCGATGGAAAATAGGAAAATAGTTGTGAATATTCGGAACGTCGTGACCCGTTTGCCGGAACTGCGTTTTGAAGAACCTCTCAATTGGATAATAGAAGAGGGACAACAATGGGGTGTTATCGGGCCGAACGGTGCGGGCAAAACATTGATTGCTGACGTCATGCAGCGTAAATTTGCATTGAAGGAAGGCGAAGTTGCTTTCGGGTACGAGGAAAATGTCAGTAATATAGTGAAAAGTATAGCATTTAAGGATATTTACTCCTTGGCCGATTGCCGTAATTCTTATTATCAGCAACGCTGGCATTCGACTGAAACGGATGAGGTCCCAACAATAGAAGATATATTAAAAGAAGATGCGGGATCGGAAGATTATCATAAAGTGTTATCTTTGTTCGGCATAGAAGAGCTTTTGCCAAAGAAACTGATCTTCCTGTCCAGTGGTGAGTTGAGGAAGTTTTTGATTGTTCGTACGTTATTGAAGCATCCTCGTGTCTTGATATTGGATAATCCGTTTATCGGATTGGATGCTCCTTCGAGGGGTGTTCTGGTGGAGATGTTGCAGCAAATAACGAAGTTGAAATGTGTGCAGGTGGTTTTACTGCTTTCTAATCCGGACGATATACCTGAAATGATTACACATGTCTTACCGGTCAAGCAACGCAAATGTCTTCCTGTTTACAGCCGAGAGGAATTCCTGAAGCAAACGGATCTGATAGCCGATTTATTCCCATTCGAAGGAAAGGAAGATTCCGTTCGGAGCGGGGCGTTTTCACTTCCGGTCGGGGAACAGAAAGAACCTTCCGCTCATCTCGTTACTTTCAGGATGGAACATGTTTCGATCAAGTATGGTAACCGTACGATTCTGAAAGATCTGGATTGGGAAGTGAGAAACGGGGAGAAATGGGCGTTGTTCGGTCCGAACGGGGCTGGCAAATCGACTTTGTTGAGTTTGATTTATGCCGATAATCCGCAGTCGTATGCCAATACGCTTTATCTTTTTGATCGTAAACGTGGTTCGGGGGAAAGTATCTGGGATATAAAGAAGCGTATCGGATATGTTTCCCCGGAAATGCATCTTTTCTATATGGAGAATGTGCCGGTATTGAATATCGTCAGTTCCGGATTTTTTGACTCGATCGGGTTGTTCAGGAAATGCACGGAGAGGCAGCAACAGGTAGCTTTGGCCTGGATGCGTGTATTCGGTATTGAAGAGTTGAAAGACCGTTCTTTTCTTACACTTTCTTCCGGTGAACAGAGGTTGGCGCTTTTAGCGCGTGCGTTTGTCAAAGATCCGGACCTGATTATCTTGGATGAACCGTTGCACGGATTGGATGTGAGCAATAAAAAGAAGGTGGCTGCCATTATCGAGCAGTTCTGTTCGCGTCCGGGAAAGACGTTGATTTATGTCACGCACTATCCGCATGAATTGCCAGCTTGTGTGGATAAACGTTTTGAATTGGTTAAACACGCTTAAGGATTTGTCAGATGAAATACAAACTTGTTGCCTTTTGGTTGATCGTTTTCGGAGCTTTGTTTGCTTTTTTGCAAATGTGTTTCGAGTATCATTTTTACTATATAGAACAGAGTCAGCTGTTTTTGTTTTCCGAGGCGTATATAAGGAATAAACTGCTTCTTCCGGGTGGCTTTTCCATGTTGGTGGCGGAATTCCTGGTGCAGTTTTTTATCCGTCCCTATGTTGGGGCGTTGGTTACTGCGGTCTTATTGACAGGTGTCGGGGTTTGTACGGCTGGTATTGTGAAACGGATCGCGCCTGTTTCGGGGCTTTTTATCCTTTATGTGCTACCGATGTTGGCTTTGCTGTTCATGCATTTCGACTTCAATTACAGGGTACAGGGCACTGTTTGCTACCTGATGACGATGGCTTTGCTCTGTGGGTATATGAGGATACGGAATGATCTTTTCCGTTTGGTGGCAGGTTGTGTGTTGGTTCCGGTCTTGTTTTGGTTGGCAGGATCGATTACCGTCTTGTTTGCCGGAATGGTTTGCCTGTTCGAAGGGTTGCGGAAGACGCCTAAATGGTATATCTCGTTGATCGGGGTTGCAGAGGTTTTGCTATTGGGTGTTGGAACGGTTTATTTCTCTTTGATGGGTGAATACCGATGGGTTTTCGGGCCGGATCTGTATTACCATTATACGCTCCATCCAAAAGAAATCATTTATTATTCTTGGATTTGCCTGCCTCTGGTCTTTCTTGTCGCTTTCTTTATCCGGAATAAAAATAGCTTGTCCGGAAAGAAATGGCGGGCAGGGATCAGTTGTATTGCTCAATTGGCTATGATTGCTGCCGTTCTGTGGTGGGGAATGCCCAAATATAGCGATGCAAAGACACTGAAGTTGAAAAAACTGGATTATTTTGCCCGTACGGAACAATGGGACAAGACGATAGAAGAATGTAAAGGGAAACTGACAAATTTCTTATATATGTGCCATCTGAATATGGCATTGGCCAATAAGGGAGAACTTTCGGATAAAATGTTCAACTTCGACCAGCGGGGACCTCAAGGATTGCTTGTACAATGGAATAAATCGGAAAATATCTCTTGCATGCTCAGTGATATCTATTTTACGATGGGAGCAACCGCTTCATCGCAGGAAATGGCTTTTGAGGGGTATGTGAGTGCTATGGAGGATGGTAATCCTCGTATGTTGAAGAGACTGGTGCAGACAAATCTGATTTACGGTACGTATCCCGTAGCTGAAAAATATATCTCAATACTTGAGAAAACATATGCATACCGGGATTGGGCTCAATCACAGCGCAAATACCTTTATAATGACGAAGTTGTCGAAAGCGATCCCATATTAGGAACCCGTAGGCGGATGTTGCCGGATCGGAATTCATTGGCAATGATAAAGGGGTTGGCAGGAGATCTGGCGCTTTTCTTGGAAAAAGGACCTGCCAACTCTGCTGCTTTGCAGTATTTGGGTGCAATGTATTTATTGGCTAAGGATCTGGAAGGATTTAAAGCGCTGGTGGAAAAATATTACGGGACAGAGTTTTTGCCCGTATTGCCCGTGCATTTTCAGGAAGCCGTTATTGTGATGTCTGAAAAAGAACCGGATTACTGGAAACGTTTCAATGTCTCCGAAACAATTGTTGCCCGCTTCACCGACTATAAAAAGCAGGTGCTTGCGAACCGCAATAACAGTGCTATTGCCGGGCTGTTGAACCGGTCGTACGGAAATACCTACTGGTTTTACTTTATGTTTAAATGATGCGTAAGAAAATGGAAAGAAAGAATGTATATATATGTATGCTGGCGGCTTTGTTGTCTTGTTCCGACTCGGTGAAAGTGAGCCGTACATTAGACGCGATGCCTGCCATTTTTCCGGATTATAACGGTGTGGTTATTCCTCCTAATATGGCTCCTTTGAATTTTGCTTTGGATGATCAGGATGCCGGATCGCGTGCTGTTTTTTCTTTTGGTGGGCAACAATTCGAGGTGAAAGGAGAAAAGGGTAGCATTGTGATTCCTCCTTCCAAATGGAAGAATTTGCTGGAATCGGCTGCCGGTGACTCCATACAGGTGACGGTCCAAGTGAAACAAGGCAATGAATGGGTGGCCTATTCTCCTTTTACTATCCGGGTTGCTCCAGAAAAGGTAGACTCTTATTTGGCTTATCGTCTGATCGATCCGGGATATGAGTTGTGGAACAAGATGGGAATCTATCAAAGGGATTTGGAGAGTTATACGCAAATTCCTATTATTGAAAATAAGATGAGTGGAAACAACTGTGTGAATTGCCATTCGTTTTGCATGCAGGATCCGAATAAGATGCTGTTTCATATGCGCGAGACTTTTCCGGGGACGATCCTGGTCGATGGCGATAAGATTGAAAAGCTGAATACCAAGACGAAGGAAACGATTTCTCCTTTGGTTTACCCTTCCTGGCATCCTTCGGGCAAATATGTGGCTTTCTCTGTGAATACAACCAAGCAGGCATTTCATCTGAATGACAGGAATAGGGTGGAAGTATATGACGAGGCTTCCGATGTAGTGGTGTACGATGTGGAAAAACACGAGATCGTGACGGCTTCAAATATCTTTTCGAAAGATGCTTTTGAAACATTTCCGACTTTCTCTCCCGACGGAAAGACACTCTATTTCTGTACAGCAGAGGCTCGACCTATTCCGCAGGAGTACTCGGAAGTCAAATATAATTTATGTTCCGTCTCTTTTGATCCGGTGACACGTGCTTTCGGGGCGCAGGTCGATACGCTTTACAATGCGAAGAGCGGTGGGATGAGTGCTTCTTTTCCGCGCGTTTCGCCTGACGGACGTTACCTTTTGTATACATTATCCGGTTATGGAAACTTTTCGATCTGGCATAAAGATGCTGATTTATATATGGCGGACCTTCAGACAGGCACGAGCCGTCCGTTGGTGGAAGTGAATAGCGACGATGTGGAAAGCTATCATTCCTGGAGTAGCAACAGTCGTTGGTTCGTATTCAGTAGCAGGAGGATAGACGGTTTATATACACGCCCATATATTGCTTATGTCGATGAAGACGGCAAAGTTGGCAAGCCCTTCCTGTTGCCTCAGAAAGATGCCGGTTTCTATCAGTCCTTTATGAAATCTTTCAATATCCCGGAATTTATAACCGGAAAGGTAAAAGTACGAGGCCGGGTCTTGGCTATTAAGGCAAAAGAGGATAAGGGGACGGATGTCAGGCTTGCTCAGCAATAAGGTTGGATAGAAAGAAAAGAAATGGTGGTGTATCAAAAGAGCTGTAATCCTTTTTTGATACACCACCATAATAATAGGCAATTTCTTTTTATGGAAGCGTAATAAGAATAGAACCACCTTCTCCTGTGTAATCAAAACCTCCTTGCAAAGCTTCTATGTAATAGTAAGGAGCTAATTGGAAAGTCTTGTCATCTAGCTGTTTATTATTTGCCAAACTGATTCCTGCAAAATCACTTGGGTGGTGGGCATAAATTGCATTTGAGGCACTTCCGTCATAATTGATTCCGATAAAGAATTTATTATAATAAATAATGCCATCCTTAATCCAAAATTCGATATAATCGCATGAAGTTGAGGCTACAGCGTTTCCCCATCCGCCATCATCATTTTTCAAACCTTGTTCATATGGTTTCATTACACGATAACGGTCAAAGCCATCCGCTTTTTGAATTTCTACATCGTAAGGCTTTTCTGTAAAAGCCAAAACGTCAGCAAATGTACCTGTTCCCAAAGATACCCAGTTATAGTCTTTATTAACCGTAACTGAAACTGTGTTACTGCCACTTACAGGTTCATTTGTATTATCCAATGTTAGTGTGATATTCAATTCTTTACCAATTTCCAAAGGAGATACGTTGACTGTGACTTTTGTCATATTTTCACCAGCAGCAAAAGTATAATCGGAAACAGTACAACCGGCTAAGGGGACTTCATCGACCGTAGCAGTCAATACAATGGTCCCACTTGATTCGCTGTCGGCATTTGCACGTACTAGATCTACTGTAAAGGTCGGATCAGCTGGTGAAACCGTGATATTAGCTAAAGAAGCATTTACAAAAACAGCTCTATTTGCTGCATCTGTATTATATAGAGCACATTCTTGTTCATTATCACAGGCTGCAAAGCCCAAGATAATTGATAGAAGAGTGGTTAATGTTGATAATTTTGAAATATATTTCATCGCTTTTATCTTTTAATCAATGAATAAATTTATTTAGTATCACCGACCGGATTTTGGTCTTTGGTCTGGTCCAGACTGGAATTTCCATCAAATTCAGTTTGAGGAATTGTCAATACCCACATATAGCTTTCCGGGTCATTTGCATTGCGATTAACAAGCAAAGCGTCAGTCGGCCAACCCATTTCTGCAGTTCGTTTGAATCCCTGTTTCAAACGACGAATGTCGTAGATACGACCAAATTCGCCCCAAAGTTCGATACGACGCTGTATAATGATTTCTTCCAATAATGAACCTGTATAATCAGAAGTCAATTTTCCCATAGATGTACCGGACTTTTGAGCACAGCTGTAAGACGCGTCACGCTTACTCATCAAATCCATTAAGTATTCGCGTGCACCAGCATCATTTCCTAAACGACATTCTGCTTCAGCAGCAATCAGGTACATTTCTTCTATACGCATCCAAACATAATCTCCCATCCAAGTTTGGATATCGGAAAACTTAAATTTTTCCTGCTGATAACCACCATCTTTATTGTTGGCATCTTTCGGGTTCCACCAGACCAACCGTTCGTCTTCCGTTCCCATTTTTCCATACAAATCTTTGTTGATCTGTTTGCGGGCTTTTGCTCCGTATTTATCGGCATCTGCATCCATGTGTGTGAACAAACCTGCATACATACCGCTTTGGTCAGATATGATTTCTGCCCCCCACATAACATTTGGTGCGCTTACGCTGTTCAAACCTTTAAATTCTGAAACTTTTGCAATCGTGCATTTGCTTACTGCAATAGCTTCTTCCGATGATTTTTTAGCGGTAGCCCAGTCCTCCATCACTAATGCGATACGAGCCTGCAAGCCTAATGCTGTGGCATAGTCGATATGTGAAATGTGTTTGCGGGTTGTACCGTTTAACCGTTCGACAGCTTTATTGATGTCATTCATAATCTGAGCATATGTCTCTTGCACTGTAGAACGTGGTTTTCCTTCTGTACCGGCGACTGTCGGCTCGACATATATAGGGCAACAAGGTTCACCCTCATGTCCTTTATAGGTCCGGGCAAAACTTTGCGCTAGCATGAAATAGGAGTAAGCCCGTATTGCATAGGCCTGCCCCATGATATAGTTGACTTCCGTTTCTGTCCCTGCCATAGTTTCCTCTGCATCAAGTATATAATTAGCATTGGAAATCCAAGTATAATAGCAATTCCATAAATCATATGAGCGCCAAGTAGTAGCAGTATATCTGCTTTTTACGTTATATAAGCAATCATACCAGAACCAGCCGCTGCCCATTGCAGCCATGATCATATCTTCTCCCATCACATCGGCCATCAGATTGTAAGCACTGATACCGAAGCATTGGTGTGTATTATCTGTTGGAGACCATGCTGAATACATGGAACGGTAAAGACCGTTCAGTGGAACTAAAGCCGCATTGGCATTTGCTAATAGTCCGCTTCCGGACATTGAATCAGTCGGATTGGTATCAAGAGAACTTTCCAAGCATGACGATAGAGTCGTACAAGCCACCAGACCGACAATCATATATTTGAATATCTTTTTCATCTTGTATCTTATAAAATAATGATTTAACATTAGAAGTTAATTTCTACACCAAAAGAGTATGTTTTGTTTGGTGTATACGAATAATCGGTTTCACCCTTAAAATTGTATTGAGGGTCCATACCTTTCAAATGAGAAAATAACGCCAGGTTATCAATGGAACCGAATACACGGACATTTCCCAGTTTTGCTTTTCTCATCCAGTCTTTAGGCAAGGAATAGCCTAATGTGATATTTTTGATTGCAAAATAAGATGCATTGATTAAGAAACGATCTGTCGTTGTATAAGCACCGTTGATTTCCACACGAGGCACATCTGTAATATCGCCTGGTTTCTGCCAACGGCGTAGCTGATGTTTATTCCAGGTGTTCGTCGCATATTGGGCGTTCATGGAACCTGTATACAGGCTGTCATATATTTTACCGCCAATCGAATAGGAGGTTAGGACTGACAAATCGAAGCCTTTGTAAGAAAAGTCTGTTCCAATACTTCCGTAAAGATCCGGAATACGGTTGCCTTGATAATATTTACTGGTTGATGCTTTTGAATAGTCATCGCTGATACGTTCGTTGATGATGTTTCCATTTTCATCCTTGTCGTATACCCAATAGAGTTGAGCGCCTGTAGCTGGATCTACTCCTGCTGATTTAGCCATATAGAACGTATTGATAGGCATGCCCTCTTTGATACTGTAAACTCCCTTGATGATTTCGGGTGCTGTATTAGTCAGCTTCAAGACTTTATTTTTTACAGTTGATCCCATCCAACTTATATTCCAGACGAAATCATCCGTTCTGATAGCAGTACCTCTTATTTCAAATTCGAAACCCGAGTTTCTCATGTCTCCGACATTGGCATTGTAGCCATTGAATCCGGTAGAAGTTGCCATCGGGTAACTTAACAACATATCGACAGTCTTACGATTGTAATATTCGGCATTGACGGATAGACGGCTTCCAAGGAAGGTCGCTTCGACACCAACATTCAAGTTTCCATTCTTTTCCCAAGACACTACCTGATTTTCCAATGAAGAAACCATACCTCCGATTTGGTTCGAATTCGGCCAATCTAAATCATACAAGCTTTGCCATAAGTAATAATTGCTTGTCTTATCTGAATTCAGGATATTATCATTACCTTGTTGTCCATAGCTTAATTTCAAAGACAGATTATCAATCCATTTAACATCTTCCATGAACGCTTCTTTGGAAATGCGCCAGTTACCACCGATAGACCAGAATGTTCCCCAACGATGATCTTTATGAAAACGAGAAGATCCATCGGTACGCAAAGATGCAGAGAAATAATACTTTTCATCATAATTATAGTTGAAACGTCCTAACCACGATTCGATACGATATTTGTCCGTATAAGAATCGGCTGCATACAAAGTCGTTCCCGGACGCAGTTCAAGGATACCGTCTACCAGGTTTGTTTTTCCAGCCTTCAAATATTCGTAGCTGTAAGCATAAAATTCATGTCCAGCCAAAACATCAAAAGAATGTAATCCGAAAGAACGGTTCCATGACAACAGTTGGTTGAAAGTATAACTTTGCATGCGTGTGTTATATTTGGTCAATAAACCACCTGCTGTAGCCTGGTTTCCATGATACATATTCATATAGCTCATTCGTGATTGGTTGCGGTAATCAAGACCGAAATTCACATTCAGTTTAATTCCCTTGAAAACACCGAAATTATCTTTATCTGAACCAAAAGTCACTCCAGTGCGAAGGCTTGCCACATCATTCTTTTTATTTGATTTGTCGTCAGTCAAACCGCCGACTGGATTGTAATCCGTATAGCTTCCCGGACGTCCGTTTTCTCCATAATCCAATTGAGGTTTTCCATCTTCACCCAATACATTCTTTCCATCCAATCCCTTCACATAGACGGGAAATAACGGTGAAACGAACTGTGCTGAATACCATACATTTGATGTGGAAGATCCGTCATAGTCACTGTAATCCTGCACTGAATTAGACAAGGAGGCATTCATGTGGGCCTTAAACCAATCTGTAATATTAGAATTAACGTTTACACGAGCATTATAACGCTGAAAGCCTGTATTGATAAGAATGCCATCTTCATTCAGATAACCGAGAGAAAACATATATTTTGTTTTTTCAGAACCGCCGTTTACAGATAATTGGTGTTCTTGCCTGAATGCATTATCTCGTTGAACTGCATCCATCCATCGTTCATTCCAGGCTGAAACAGCATCAGCTTGTACCATTCCTGTTTCAGGATTGATCAAATTGTCCCATGTGTAATTCTTAAACGGGTTGTATAGTTCACCACCTAAATTGGCACTTAAACCGGCTCTTGCCATCTGTTGTGCTTGTTCCCATGAATAACCAGAGTTGAATACGTAACCATTACGAAGAGCTTCATAAGTTAATTGCACAAATTCTTTCTGATCGACCATATCATACGGTTGGATAGCACGTGATGCCCATCCTACAGTTGAACGCCATGTTACTTGAGCTTTTCCTTCTTTACCTTGTTTAGTTGTGATCATAACGACACCGTTCGCACCACGCGCACCATACAAAGCACCAGCAGAAGCGTCCTTCAATACAGTCATAGACTCGATATCAGACGGATTGATGGAACTTAAAGAACCATCGAAAGGAATACCATCGACAACATACAAAGGATCTTGTGATGCATTAATTGAACCATAACCACGGATTACAATGGAAGCATCTTCGCCAGGCTGTCCGGATCCTGAAGTTGTCAACAATCCTGTTGCCTGTCCTTCTAACCCTTTTGTTAAGTTCGTAATAGGACGGAGTTCTAATTTTTCATTACTGATCGTAGAGGCTGATCCCGTAAAAGAACTTTTTTTAGCGGTACCGTAAGCGACAACCATTACTTCGTCAAGCATCTGATTGTCCCCCTCCAATACTACATTTACTTTTGGCTTGATTCCAACCTCCTGAGACTTCATCCCCACGAAGGAAATAACCAGAGTCTTTGCAGAACTTGGTACATCCAGAGAAAATGCACCGTTAAAATCTGTTACTGTACCTATAGTCGTACCTTTAACAACTATAGATGCACCAATGATGGGCTCGTTGTCTTCCGCCGAAATAACAGTACCTGTTACTTTCGTCGTCTGAGCGTTGGCCATCCCAATACCTAATAATAGGCAGAATAAAAGGAAAGTTAACCTTTTCATAGACACACTTTTTTTGTTTAACTTATAAATAACTAATTTGCACTATCTGTTTTTATACATATAAGCAATGTATAAATATTCCTAAGAGATGGCAAATGTAATAATAAATTTATTATAACAACTAAAAAACTAATAGGATTTTACAAAAATGGGGATGATAATTAACAAAAGATCATGTAAAATCGATATTTTAGATTGATCTCTCATGAAATCTCCTTGATTTCGCCTCCTTTAAAATTATCTATTTTTAACCTCTCGCCTAAGTACCGTTTTTGGACAATTCTGAAGGGTGAAAAAACGCCTCGGGTCTACAAGGGTAGAAAATAATTAAAGACTGTAGACACATTACCCGGAATCTGCCTGCTCTCTTAGGATAACTGATCCGTAACATAGCATAAACTATTCCGAAAGTCATAGTAAACTAATTCAAGACATACATCATATTATTCGTATGTAGTACTACCTATCGCAAATACATAGTACTACATAACGTCCATAGGTAGTACTACGTATAGGTAATAAGTAGTAACTACTAACAGATACTTTGTTATATGTTATCATTTAGTTCTTGGGGTGTTTTGACTTAGTTGATGGCATGAAACGACTTAGTTTACCTGTTGTCAAAGGAGCGATTTCAGATAGTGTCGGTATCTTTTGCATTGTTCTATATAAAATTCATATTCCACAAAGCTTGAACCGTAAATGATGATTTACAGGTAGTTTACATTTTCTTATATACATGAATAAATGGCTATTTATTCCACGAAACAAGTAGAAAATAAGTCATACTCTATTTTGTAAAAGAATTCTCGCTAATGTCTAAAAAAAACAATATGTAGCTAATATATAAGACATTAACAAGATAACAATTTGATAGTCCTTCCACAACCAGTCTTTAAAAGACAATAAATAACATATTGATAATCATTTAATTGATGGATTATCAAGTTCTGCAAAGACTCTGGTAGTTTCTTTTGTGGGTATGAAATCTCAGGAAATCGGCATCAAACCGACATTACATGTTGTGTTGGCAGCAGATAACCAAATGCTTGACGAAGTGATGGTTGTTGCGTATGGTACTGCTAAGAAATCATCTTTTACCGGAGCCGCTTCATCAGTAAATGCGGAAAAAGTATTAAAAGATGTACCTGTTACATCTTTTGAACAAGCCTTGCAAGGCGCAACAACTGGTCTGACCGTAAATTCGAGCAGTGGACAGCCTGGTGCAGGTTTAAGCATTCGTATTCGTGGAACAGGTTCTATGAACGCCACAAATGAACCTCTTTATGTAATCGATGGTGTACCGGTTATTTCCGGAGATATTGCTGTATCTGGAGTAAGTAATGACTCAAAAGCTTTCAATATCATGTCTTCAATCAATCCGAGCGACATTGAAAATATCACGGTTTTGAAAGATGCTGCGGCTGCTTCTTTGTATGGTTCACGTGCTGCAAATGGTGTAATTCTTATTACAACGAAAAGAGGTAAGGAAGGCAAAACTCAGATCAATTTTAAAGCGAACTGGGGTTTTTCCGACTGGGCTGTTAAAAACAGGGAAACGGTTTCAGGGGAACAGCAGCACGAACTTACCTATGAAGCATATTACAATGAAGGTATTTTATACAAAGATATGTCAGAAGAAGAAGCAAGAGCTTACGCACAAGAAGGTGCAGATACTTTCGCTCCTTTAAGAGATCACTATTCAAACTGGGAAGATGCATTATTCAAGAAAAGTGCGTTCAACCAGAATTATGAGTTTTCAGCACAGGGAGGTAGTGAACTGACAAATTTCTTCGCTTCATTGAACTACAAAACGGAAGACGGTATGATTAATACCACCGGTATGGAAGGATTTACCGGTAGAGTAAACGTAACCCATAAATCAAAAGATGGGAAAATGCAGATGGGAGCTAATATCTCATTCTCAAAACAAAAATCAGAAATGGCTTCGGAAGGAACGGCTTATGCCAATGCCTATTTCGTTAAAAACTGGTATGCAATCCCTAACCTTCCTATTTATAATGAGGACGGTTCATTTTATGAAGGTTTTCCCTTGGATCAATTAAATGTGCCTAACCCATTAAGGGATCAAGGATTGGATAAAAATACATCCGAAGTGCTTAGAAGTACCAACTCCTTATGGGCTTCTTATAAAATAATCGAAGGGCTGACAATCAAGGAAACAATAAGCTATGACTTTATCGACAACCAGTCAACAACTTACTGGCCGATGAATTCGAATAACGGTGAGGCTTACAATGGTTTGATGATCAAATATCCATATCAGCACCACAACATCTATTCATCAACGGTATTGAATTATACCAACACATTTGCCGACAAGCACAATCTGGATGTTTTGCTCGGATGGGATGTTGACGACAGAAAAGAACAATTTGTCCAAGCAGTCGGCGCCAACTATCCGCACGATAAATTACCAGAACTTGGTAATACGTCGGAACCGATGACAGCCTCATCCGGATATAGCGAAGATCATCTGTTATCTTTGCTTTCTCGTATAAATTACGATTATGACGACAAATATTACATTTCTGCAAATTACCGCCGTGATGGTAGCTCAAGATTAGGAGCAAACACACGTTGGGGTAACTTCTGGTCTGTTTCTGCTGCTTGGAGATTGAGCCAGGAAGCTTTCATGAAAAATTTGACTTATGTTGATGACTTGAAGCTAAGAGTTTCTTATGGTATAAATGGTACTTTACCCTCTAAGTTCTATTCACATTTGAGTTTGTTCGGTTATGGCTTTAACTATCAGGATCAACCGGGATCTGCTCCTACGACTATTCCTAATCCGGATCTGGGATGGGAAAAGAATGAGAACTTCAATATCGGTTTCGATGCCAGACTGTTCGGCCGTTTAAGTGTAGCATTCGATTTCTATAATCGTGAAACAAAAGACTTGTTGCAAGATGTTCCGGTCTCAATGACTACTGGTTTCAATAATACATTGAAAAACGTAGGAGCCATGAATAACCGTGGTATTGAATTGGATATGAACTATGACGTATTCAATGAAACAGCAGTAAAATGGTCTACAGGTATAGTTCTATCTCATAACAAAAACAAGATCAGCAAACTGTATGGAGGAAAAGACATCATTAGCGGAACTTCCATCTTGAGAGAAGGTGAATCTTATTATTCTTGGTGGAGCCGTGAATGGGCTGGCGTTGATCCTCAAACGGGTGAAGAACAGTGGGTATTGAACACTGAAAACGAAGATGGAACCATCAATCGTGGATTGACTAAAGATCCGTCACAGGCTCAACGTGTTATTATCGGAAAACCGGATCCTAAAGTAACCGGAGGATGGAGAAATAACCTTTCTTGGAAGGGCTTGGATTTAAGCGCCTTATTTTCATTCTCTTTAGGTGGACATATCATGGATGATCCTGCGCTGCTGTACACAGATACAGATGGTGAAACTGCATATCAATCCATTGGTATCCAGCAGTTGGACAGATGGCAAAAACCGGGTGACATTACAGATGTTCCGAGACGTATCAATAGCTATCAATATGCTCGTTACGGAAGTTCCCGTCATATGAAGAGTTCAAACCATCTCCGCCTGAAGACTGTAACATTATCTTATAATTTGCCGTCAAAATGGATGCAGGCTGCTGGAATGAGAAATGTCAGAATCTTCGCTTCCGGTAACAACCTGCTGACATGGGCTGCCTATAAGAATATTGATCCGGAACAGCCGGTCAATGGTGTGGCCACTTGGGCATTACCGAACTTGAAATCAGTAACATTTGGTATTGAAATCGGATTGTAATCCGGAATTCGTTTTACTATAAATAATAACAATGATGAATAGACTAAATATAAAATCTATATTTGCTGCTGTAGCAATAGCTTCAGTGACATTTACATCTTGTGATGGATATCTGGAAACTTTCCCTTCAGATTCATTGGTCAGCACAGATGCTATCACGACTTTACAAGATGTGGAAACAGCACTTAACGGAACATACTACAGTTTAAAGAGTGCCAACTATTATGGTTGTGATTTTGTATCACGCGCCGAAGTGGGGGGTGAAGACGTACAGACAATCTCTTCCGGGGGGTTAAGAACCGACACTTATTATCGTTTCATACACCGTCAGAATAACTCGCCGGAAAATTTATGGAGCTATCCGTATGCCGTTATCAACCGTGCGAATGTATTGCTGAATGCAATTGAAACAGGAGACCTTCCTGCAGGAGATGAACTTAATAATGCAAAAGGAGAAGCCTTAGCTCTTCGTGCTTTATGTCACTTCAACCTTCTGATTACATACGGAAAGCCTTATTTTGTAGAAAATGGAGCTACTCCGGGTGTAGTATTGGTAAAAAATGTTTTGAGCGCAGATGATCTTCCCAGTCGCTCAACTGTTGCAGAAGGGTATGATATGGTCATCAACGACTTGGAGGAAGCGTTGAAATGTATCGGGACGGAAGTAAAAGACGGACGTTTCAACAGTTGGGCCGTAAAAGGTTTACTGGCACGTGTCAATCTATATAAAAGAGATTGGGATAAAGCTTTTTCTTATGCAGAAGATGTAATCAAGAATTCTCCGTATTCTTTGCTGAAAACAGAAGACTATGTTGCAGCATGGTCTGGAAGATACTCTTCGGAATCTGTATTCGATCTGGAAATTTCGGATTTGGATGCCGGTGATCGTGAAATGTTTGGATATGTAGTCGATCCTAAAGGATATGCTGCTGTTTCCAACACGAAAGAATTTGAAGATCTTATCAACGAGAACCCGGATGACATCCGTCGTAATTTGCTAACTGCAGCATCAGTCGAAGGACGTACTTACATGAACAAATATCCGGGGATCAATGGTAAAACGGCCGTAAACAATATTCGTGTAATCCGTCTGTCAGATATTTATTTGATTGCTGCTGAAGCTGCATTGAAAAAATCTTCTGCTGATCAGGCTAGTGCAAATAAATACTTGAATGCGATCATCAAACGTGCTATTCCTTCCGCTTCAGATGTGACTGCTACCGAAGCATTGGTCTTGAAAGAAAGACGCAAAGAATTGGTGATGGAAGGTCATCGTTTTTATGACATCATGCGTTTAGGGATTACGGTAACTCGTAAGGGTGGATATCATTTCTTGAACAACACCGATCTTATATCTCCGAGTTATCAGGATTATCGCACGATTTTGGCAATACCACAGTCTGAAATAGATGTAAATCCCAATATCAAACAAAATGAAGGATACTTCTAACAGGATAATATTCAAATGAGAAATAGGCTGTTATTCTTATATAACAGCCTATTTTCTTTTGTGACTATTATATATAAGATCTCCATATCCTACATTATTATTAGTCAATGTGCGTGAAACTGGTTAATTTGAAATCAATCGATTTCAAATTAACCAGTTTCATATTTGCACCTTCCAACTATTGTTGCTACATTTGTTTAGATATAAAAAATTGTACTATGGAGGCTCCATTTGCACAAAACTTCAAGAATCTCATTAATACCGTTATTATATCTCCACGTCGCTGGGGTAAAACATCTTTGGTAAATAAATGTGCCAAACTTTTGTCAGAAGAGAACAAGAATACACTGGTCTGTCAAGTCGATATTTTTAATTGTAGAACGGAAGAACAATTTTATACGGCCTATGCTAATGCTTTAATGCGGGTATCTACCTCTGCTTGGGAGGAATTTGTAGCAGGAGTAAAAAAATATTTGAGCCGAATGGCACCTACTGTTTCTCTTTCCGAAGGCAGTCAGAGCTATGAATTATCTTTTGGTATCGGTTTTAAAGATAACCGGTTGTCTTATGATGAGATATTAGATTTGCCACAACAGATCGCTAAAGATAAAGGTAAAAAGATCATTGTCTGCATTGATGAATTCCAAAATATCAACGAATATGAAGATTCGCTTGCTTTTCAACGTAAACTTCGTGCTCATTGGCAGACACATACATCTGTTTGCTATTGCCTGTATGGGAGTAAACGTCATATGTTACTGAGTATTTTCAATGACTACAGTATGCCTTTTTACAAATTTGGCGATATCTTATTCTTACAAAAAATAGAACGAAAAGACTGGGTTGCATTTATTTCCCAACGGTTTGCTGATACCGGAAAGCAAATATCGGATGAATTATCTGGTATGATTGCCGATAAAATGAAAAACCATCCGTATTATACTCAGCAATTAAGTCAGCAAACTTGGTTGCGTACATCAAAAGAGTGTTCGGAAGCTATTGTCAATGAGGCGTTCAACAGTTTGATCGGTCAATTGAGCCTGTTGTTTACCAATATAATAGATTCTTTGACTTCCCGTCAAATTAGCTTTTTGATAGCTGTCGCCGATGGAGTGGTTAATTTCTCATCTAAAGACATTTTGAAGCACTATCAATTGGGAACTTCAGCAAATATCAAAAACTTGAAAAAAGCGACACTTGAAAAAGATTTGATCGATATATTGCCTGGCAATACGATAGAAATCCAAGATCCGGCTTTTGAATATTGGCTTAAAAATGTGTATCAGAATCCTGCAAGATAGTTTAATCTACATCAAGAAATCAGGAGGAAACAGGTAGAACTACAGCACAGTTTAGAACTGTTAAGGATGTGGTTGCTACTTTCACTAAACATTTTAACACATTGTTAATCAAATAAATCAGTTTGCTATATATTTAGAATGTTATCTTTTATAGGAGAATGATGATTTAAAAAGATAAATCAAATAATACTTTGATAATCAATAATATAACCATCAACTGAGTTCTGCAAAGACTCTGGTAGTTTCTTTTGTGGGTATGAAAGCCCAGGAAATTGGGGTTAAGCCGAAAGTAAATGTGGTGTTGGAGGGGGATAATCAAATGCTTGATGAAGTGATGATTGTCGCTTATGGTACTGCCAAGAAAAGTGCTTTTACAGGATCTGCTGCAACAATTAAAAGCGAGAAAATCACCTCTCGTCAAACTTCGAACGTTACGAATGCCTTGAGTGGGCAGGTTGCTGGTGTACAGACAACGAGCAATAGTGGACAGCCGGGTAAAGATGCAGAGGTCCGGATTCGGGGTATCGGATCTATTTCTGCCAGCAATAAACCTTTATATGTAGTTGACGGTGTCCCCTATGACGGTGAGATTTCGGCGATCAGCACTTCTGATATCGAATCTATGACTGTATTGAAAGATGCTGCTTCTAATGCATTGTATGGTGCCCGTGGTGCTAATGGTGTAATTTTGATTACGACTAAAAAAGGTAAAAGTGGCGAAGCTCGTGTCAGTCTTGATGCAAAATGGGGTGTGAATAAACGAGGAGTACCTAATTATGAAACAATTAATGACCCTGCTAAATTTTATGAATTGAATTATTCTTCTATTTATAATGCAGACTTGAAAGGTTATGCCGCAGCTGGTGATCTGGCCGGTGCCAATGCATATGCTAATCAAGCTTTGCTTTCCGGAACTTATTTAGGATATCAAGTCTATTCTGTTCCGACAGGAGAACTGTTGATCGGTATGGATGGAAAACTGAATCCGAAAGCTACGCTTGGTTATTCCGATGGAACCTATTATTATATTCCGGATAATTGGTCGGATGAAATTTTCGAAAATAATGTTCGCCAGGAATATAATTTAAGCGTTAGCGGTGCTTCTGACAAAATGAACTATTATATGTCTGCTGGTTATCTGGATGATCAGGGTATCGTCCCTAATTCAGGTTTTCAACGTTATTCAGCTCGTTTGAAGGCGGATTATCAAGTGAAACCGTGGTTGAAGTTGGGTGCTAATGTTTCATTTACTCACTATGATAGCCGTGAGCAGGATACAGAAAGCGGAACTTCAAATGCGAACATATTCTATGCCTCTAATATTATGGGGGCGATATATCCGATGTATATCCGTGATGCACAGGGAAATATAATGACTGATAACCGTGGCTTCCAACGTTATGATTATGGGAAGAAAGGACAAGATACGAATGGATCTCGTAATACTATCCCTAATGCTAACCCGTTGGCCAGCTATATGTTGGACAAGATGAAATATTCCGGAGACGTAGTTAGCGGCAAATGGTTTGCAGATGTTGATATCTGGGGTGGCATCAAGGCCAAGGTGAATATTGGAGTGGATGCCAATAACGTTCGGAATACCGATATGGTGAATCCGTTTTATGGACAATATTCGGAAACGACAGGTGTCGGTGGTTTGATTTCTGTTTCAACCCAACGTACATTCAGTGTTAATCAGCAGTATTTATTGACATACAATAAAACGTTTGATGATGTACACAATCTGGATGTTTTAGCCGGTCATGAAAATTATAACTATAAATACCAATATTTGTATGGCCAGCGTGAAAAACTGTATAACCCGAATGTCCCGGAATTGGATAATGGTATTTCAAATCAGTATAACTCATCTTATTCAAAAGATTATGCGACTGAAGGTTGGTTGTTCCGCGTTCAGTATGATTATGATGGGAAATATTTCGGTTCGGCTTCTTATCGTCGTGATGCTTCTTCTTGCTTCCATCCGGATAATCGTTGGGGTAACTTTTGGTCTGTCGGTGCAGGTTGGTTATTGAATAAAGAAGCTTTCCTGGAAAATCAAAGTTGGATTAATATGTTGAAGTTTAAAATCAGTTACGGTTTGCAGGGAAATGACAATTTGATGTATCAAGGTGGTTTGTATCGCAACTACTATCCGTATCAGGATCAGTTTACTTTGGCAAACAGTAATGGAGATTTCTCAACTTCTCTATATTATAAAGGAAATAAAGATATCACATGGGAAACTTCTCACAGTTTTAATACCGGTTTTGACTTTACGTTCTGGGGAGGCAAACTGAGTGGTTCTGCAGAGTACTTCTCTCGTAAGACTACGGATATGCTTTATTTCAAACCGGTTGCGGCTTCGATGGGATATTCCCGTTTTCCGGAAAATGTCGGTTCTATGGTGAACCGTGGTGTTGAAATCGATTTGAATTCGAATATTATCGAAACAAAAGATTTCTCATGGAGCGTAAATTTGAATTTGACTCATTTCAAAAACAAAGTGTTGGAGCTGGCGCCTGAGCTGAATGGCCAGATGATTGATGCAGGTCGTATCTATCGCGAAGATGAATCAATGTTTCAGCTTTATTTACCGAAGTATGCCGGTGTAAATCCTGAAACGGGAGAAAGCCAGTGGGCTTTGTTGAAGCCGGATGCTGAGGGCAACACGGTTACGACTTCTTATTCCACTGCTACAGAAAACCGTTTTGCGACAGGAGATATCCTTCCTAAAGTATATGGAGGATTCGGTACAAGTTTTACGGCATACGGTTTTGACTTGTCGCTCTCATTTGCCTATCAGCTAGGTGGCCGTATTTTAGACTACACATATCAGGAAATGATGAGCCCGGCTGCTACGGGTAGTGCTTTGCATAAAGACATGCTGAATGTATGGACTTCCGAGAACAAGAATACGGATGTTCCCCGTATGAATGTAAATGATAAATATACAAACCGGTTGTCCGATCGCTTTTTGACAAGCTCTGATTATCTGAGCCTTCAAAATATAACATTTGGCTATACTCTGCCGAAAAACCTGACTCGTAAATTACAGATTGAAGGCGTGCGTTTGTACTTTGTTGCAGATAACGTCGCATTGTTGACTGCCCGCAAAGGGCTGGATCCGCGTCAAGGTTATGTCGCTTCTGATAATGTTTATTCGCCGATCCGTACAATTTCGGGGGGTATATCATTGAATTTCTAATCCGTTAAATTGTTTTTGAATATGAAATTAACAAACAAATATATGATGTTCGCAACAGCCGCCCTGTTGCTGGCATCTTGCGATTTGGATAAATATCCTGAAGGTCAATATGTTTCTGACAATCAGAAAGAAGAAACGATCAAGGACAGACCTAATTTGGTCACGGCCGAAGTAAATGCCATGGCTGCTAAATTGAATGCTTACGGAACGATTTCCGATGATGCGACAACCTATCATAATGATTATGGAGTCCCGGCTGTCTCTATGGCGTTGGAGTCTGGAGGACAGGATCTTGTAGCACTGGTTACAGGATATAACTGGTTCAATACTTCTCAGAATTATTCAGACCGTGTTTATGACAGTTCTACAGATGAACTGATTTGGAAAACTTTTTATAATCATCTGAAGGCCGCAAATAGTGTATTGAGCTTGATTGATCCTGCTACAGAAGATGCTTCTTTGAAAATCTATCGTGGTCAGGCTTTGGCAGCTCGTGCATACGACTATTTGAATCTGGTTCAGATTTATCAGTTTACTTATGCAGGTCATGAAAATGCTTTGGCTGTTCCCATTGTAACGGAAAAGATGTCTGACGAAGAAATGCAGAACAATCCGCGTGCTACTGTCCAGCAGGTATATGATCAGATTATGAGCGATTTGAATCAGGCAGCAGAATTGTTGGCCGGTTTTGATAATGGAGCGAATAAAGACCAATTGGATGAAGCGGTCGTATATGGCTTGCGTGCCCGTGCCAATCTGTTGATGCAGAAATGGGCTGATGCAGCAAAAGATGCAGAAAGAGCTATTGCCGGCGGAACACCGCAATCATTGGCAGAAGTATCTACTCCGACATTTAATTCTGCTACTGCAAATTCTTGGTTATGGGGTGTCATGATCACTCCGGATAATGATGTTGTACAAACCGGTATTATAAACTGGCCTTCTCATTTGTGTTCTTTTACGGGGAATGGATATACTTCAGGTGTTCCTGACGGATACAGAAAAGTGAATACGGATTTATATGACCAGATTCCGGATACTGATATTCGTAAACAATGGTTTTTGTCTCCGGATAGCACATCTTCGTTGATAGACAACGAAACGATAGAAGGATCTTCTATTGTTGAGTATTTCGGTCTTGAACCATATGTAAATACTAAGTTCGGTGCTTATCAGAGTGTGTTTGGGAACACGACTAATGCTTCGGATTGGCCGTTGATGCGTGTGGAAGAAATGTATTTGATTAAAGCGGAAGCTGAAGCAATGAGTGGAAATCTGGCGGCAGGTAAATCTACATTGGAAAACT
Source organism: Parabacteroides sp. merdae-related_45_40 (assembly GCF_001915675.1). Classification (NCBI taxonomy): domain Bacteria; kingdom Pseudomonadati; phylum Bacteroidota; class Bacteroidia; order Bacteroidales; family Tannerellaceae; genus Parabacteroides; species Parabacteroides sp. merdae-related_45_40. The sequence goes on from NZ_MNQY01000117.1 coordinate 96,416, forward strand.
TCGTGCAAGCCTATCGCGACCCTTCTTTTGTTAGTAAAGCTACTTCGCCACAGCAATTTCAAGATGAAGTCTGGCTGCAGCGTCGTATGGAACTTTGGGGCGAAGGTCATTCGTTGTTCGACCTTTTACGCTTAAAGAAGCCGGTTATACGTAAAAATACGAATTATCATGCTTCCGTACAGTTTAATTTGGAGCCGGAATCCCAGATAATGATCTACCGTATTCCGCAATGTGAAATGGAGACCAATACAGGTATTTCTGATGCAGATAATAATCCGGCGGCTCCACAACCTGCTTTATAAAAGAAATAAGGTTTATATCCGGAAAAGGAATGAAGAGGCGTGTTCAAAAAACACGCCTCTTTTTTTGTCTCTGTCCGGGCTTTTGCAGGATAGCTTTGCTGATAGTTGTTCTTCTATTGAAACATGAAATATAACAAACTTTTAGTTTGTCTCATACGAAACAAAGAACTTATTATTGTTCCTTCGTGTTCTCATTCAGAAAATAATGTATATCATGGAAAAAGTTATTTACAATCTGGTGTTCAATCGGAAAAAGCGGTTGAATGCAGAAGGAAAGGCTTTGATTCAGGTAGAGGCTTACCTGAATAGGCAAAAGAAGTATTTCTCAACGAAAATCTATGTTAAGCCCACACAATGGGATAGCAAGAGAAAAGCTGTGAGGAACCATCCCAATATGGATGAACTCAATCAGTACATTGAGGATTATATTACTTATTTGGAACGGATCGAATTAGATATGGTCCAAAGCGGACGTCCGTTTTCTTTGAAGTATTTGAGGGAAAGGGGAGATTTTGAATCCGTCTCTTCCTCTTTTGTCTCTTTTATGAAAAATGAGATCAATCATAGTAACTTAAGACTTTCCACATTGAAGAACCATTTATCCACTTTGCAGGTTTTGTGCCAGTATCAGCCACAAGTCTCTTTTGATGATCTTACCTTTAATTTCCTTTGTGGTTTTGAACATTTTCTTCTTGAGCAAAAGTACCACCGGAATACGATTGCCAAGCATATGAAGCATCTGAAAAGATATGTCAACCTGGCGATTAATAAGGATTTGTTTGAATTGCAGAAATATCCTTTTCGTAAGTATAAGATTAAATATATGGAGAGCAAGCGTGGTCATCTGACACCTGAGGAATTGGGAAGGTTGGAGAATATCGCTCCTAAATTGCAACGAACGCTCAGACGGACGCTCGATATGTTCCTTTTCAGCTGCTATACCGGGCTGCGCTTTTCCGATATTGTCAATATACGACCGGATAATTTTCATCTGATCGATGATAAGTTATGGCTGGTCTATTCATCGGTCAAGACGGATGTGAACGTCCGGCTTCCTTTGTTTCTGCTATTCGACGGAAAAGCTCTTGCTGTTTATGAACGCTATTGCAAGCGTTATTCAAGAACGTTGTTTGGAGTTTCTGTTTCGGCAAACTCGAATGTAAATAAACAGTTGAAAAGGATTTGCCGGCTGGCGGAAATAGATAAAAGGTTGTCTTTCCACATGGCACGCCATACCAACGCTACCTTATTATTATATAATGGAGCGAATATCACGACAGTCCAGAAGTTGCTGGGGCATAAAAGTGTACGGACAACGGAAATCTACAGTGATATTATGGATATGACTGTTATACGTGATCTGGAAAATATCACATTGAAATAAAATAAGGTAATAGATACGGGGGCAGTGCATTCTCTGATACACACTGCCCTGATCTTTCATGATTTTATTCAGTGCCCAAGAGTTATAAATATGACAAAATGTTATCTTATTATGGTTTTTATGGCTGTTTATTGCTATGTATGCTTACTTTTTATCATATTTTCTGTTGTCAAACATTAAAATAGCCTTGAATTTTTACTGTATTTATACTTTGAAAAGTAAATAAAATATGCGACTTTTGTTGGCATGATGAGTCAACCGTTAGCAGAGAGATTACGTCCGAAAACGTTGGACGATTATATCGGGCAGAAACACCTGGTTGGTCCGGGGGCTGTCCTTAGAAAGATGATTGATGCGGGTCGTGTCCCCTCTTTTATATTGTGGGGACCTCCGGGAGTAGGAAAGACTACGCTGGCGCAGATTATTTCGAATAAGCTGGAAGCTCCGTTCTACACGTTGAGCGCAATCAGTTCAGGAGTGAAAGATGTGCGGGAAGTGATAGAAAAGGCAAAAGGCAATCGCTTTTTCAATACCGTTTCACCGATCCTGTTTATTGACGAAATACATCGCTTTAGCAAGTCGCAGCAGGATTCCCTGCTCAATGCTGTAGAGACAGGTGTGGTAACCTTGATCGGAGCCACGACAGAGAATCCCTCGTTCGAGGTCATCCGTCCGTTGCTTTCCCGCTGCCAGGTATATGTTTTGAAATCATTGGAGAAATCTGATCTGTTGACCTTGTTGAATAAGGCGGTTACCGAAGATATCATATTGAAGGATATGAATATCGTGTTGGCCGAGACGGACGCCATGTTGCGTTATTCCGGTGGCGATGCACGGAAACTGCTGAATATCCTGGAGCTTGTCGTTGCTGCGGAAGAAGGAAATGAAAAGATTGAAATAACAGATGAAAAGGTGGTGGAGCGCTTGCAGGAAAATCCGGCGGCGTACGATAAAGGAGGGGAGATGCATTATGACATCATATCCGCTTTTATCAAATCCATTCGCGGAAGTGATCCGGATGCCGCTGTCTATTGGCTGGCTCGTATGGTTGCCGGTGGCGAAGATCCGGAATTTATAGCCCGCCGTCTGGTTATTTCAGCATCGGAAGATATCGGATTAGCGAATCCGAATGCTCTGTTGTTGGCAAATGCGTGTTTTGATGCCTTGAAGAAAATCGGCTGGCCTGAAGGACGGATCATTTTGGCGGAAACGACCGTTTATCTGGCATGCAGTCCTAAAAGCAATTCGGCTTATATGGCGATTAATGATGCGTTAGAGTTGGTGAACCGTACAGGAAACTTGCCTGTTCCCCTTCATTTGCGAAATGCACCGACAAAATTGATGGCGGAGCTGAATTACGGAAAAGATTACAAATATGCGCACGATTATGAAAATCATTTTGTCAAGCAAGAGTTCCTTCCAAAGGAGATTTTAAACGAACGGCTGTGGAAAGGACAGGAAAATCCGTCCGAACACAAACTAATTGAACAGATGAGGCGTTTGTGGGGGGATAGATATCAGAATTGACAATTGATAATAGACAATTGGCAATTGGGGAATAAGTGTAATTGATAAAGATAATTATCATGTCGTTTTGCTAATAATTATCAATCATCGATTGTCAATTGTCAATTTATTTTGTACATTAGCCGCCTGTTTTTGGGAAATTAGTTACTTAAATTATATTTAACATTAAAAAAACATTGGTATGAAGAAGCACAATTTTTATGCAGGTCCCTCTATCTTGAGCGAGTATACAATTAAAAATACGGCCGCTGCAGTAGAGAATTTTGCGGGTATGGGTTTATCTCTTCTTGAAATCTCCCACAGAAGTAAAGAATTCGTTGCCGTGAACGATGAGGCGCGTGCGCTGATCAAAGAATTGCTGGATGTTCCTGCTGGCTATGAGGTTGTTTTCCTGGGTGGAGGTGCAAGCATGCAGTTCTGTATGGTTCCTTACAACCTGTTGAATAAGAAAGCTTCTTATTTAGATACCGGTACATGGTCGTCCAAAGCCATCAAGGAAGCTAAGCTCTTCGGGGAAGTCGAGGTTGTGGCATCTTCTAAAGATAAAAACTATACATATATTCCGAAAGATTATACGATTGCCGACGATGCGGATTATTTCCATATTACAACCAATAATACGATTTACGGAACGGAAACTCGCAAAGATCCGGATGTGAAACAACGTTTGGTCGCCGATATGTCGTCCGATATTTTCTCCCGTCCGATCGATGTATCCAAATATGACATTATCTATGCCGGGGCACAGAAGAATCTGGCTCCTGCCGGTGTGACGTTGGCTATTGTTCGTGTGGATGCTTTGGGACATGTGGAACGCCCGATCCCGACAATGTTGAACTATAAGACTCATGTGGACAAGGATTCCATGTTTAACACTCCTCCCGTGCTGCCGATCTATGCTGCGTTGCAGACATTGAAATGGTATAAGGAACAGGGCGGTGTTGCCGCTATGGAAAAGAAGGACATGGAAAATGCCGCTATCCTGTATGATGAAATCGATCGTAACAAGTTGTTCAGAGGGACTGTTGCAGCCGAAGACCGTTCTATCATGAATGTATGTTTCGTGATGAATGACGAGTATAAGGAACTGGAAGACGAATTCAGCAAATTTGCTGCGGCTGCCGGTATGGTCGGTATCAAGGGACACCGCTCTGTCGGTGGTTTCCGTGCCTCACTGTACAACGCAATGCCTAAGAGCAGCGTTGAAGCTTTGGTTGCATGTATGAAGGATTTTGAAAAACAGCATTGATTATGGCAAAGATATTAGTAGCAACAGATAAACCTTTCGCAGCGATAGCTGTGAAAGGTATCCGCGAAGTAGTGGAAGGGGCAGGCGATGAACTGATCCTGTTGGAAAAATACGGTGAAAAGGCCAAACTGCTGGAGGCAGTCAAGGATGTGGATGCAATCATTATCCGCAGTGACGTGATCGATGCCGAAGTGCTGGATGCCGCCAAGCAGTTGAAGATAGTGGTTCGTGCCGGAGCCGGTTACGATAACGTCGACCTGGCTGCTGCGACAGCTCATAATGTTTGTGTGATGAATACACCGGGGCAGAACTCCAATGCCGTTGCCGAATTGGCTTTCGGAATGATGGTAATGGCTGTCCGCAACTTCTATAACGGAACATCGGGAACAGAATTGAAAGGAAAGAAATTGGGAATCCACGCATACGGCAACGTAGGTCGCAATGTGGCCCGTATCGCAAAAGGTTTCGGAATGGAAATCTATGCATTCGATGCTTTCTGTCCGGCTTCGGCCATTGAAGCGGATGGTGTGAAACCGGTCGCTTCACCGGAAGAACTCTATGCTACCTGCGATATCGTTTCTTTGCATATTCCCGCAACTGCCGAAACAAAGAACTCCATCAATTACGCTCTGGTCGGCAAGATGCCGAAAGGGGGCCTGTTGGTCAATACAGCCCGTAAGGAAGTGATCAACGAAGCCGAACTGATCAAGTTGATGGAAGAACGCGCAGACTTGAAATATGTAACCGACATCATGCCCGTAGCCAACGAAGAGTTTGCCGCCAAGTTTGCCGGCCGCTATTTCTCCACTCCTAAAAAGATGGGTGCACAGACTGCCGAAGCCAATATCAATGCCGGTATTGCCGCTGCCAAGCAGATCGAAGGCTTCCTGAAAGAAGGATGTGAAAAATTCAGAGTAAATAAATAGATTTATCTAAATTATCATGGCACGAATTAAACCTTTCAAAGGAATCCGTCCTCCTAAAGATTTGATCGAACAAGTGGCTTCCCGTCCTTACGATGTGTTGAACTCGGAAGAGGCACGCGAAGAAGCGAAGGGAAATGAAAAATCATTATATCATATCATCAAACCGGAGATCGACTTTCCGGTCGGGACGGATGAACACGATCCTGTCGTTTATCTGAAAGCTGCCGCCAATTTCCGGATGTTCCAGGAAAAGGGCTGGTTGGTGCAGGATAAGGAGGAATGTTACTATGTGTATGCCCAGACCATGAACGGCAAGACACAATACGGCTTGGTTGTCGGTGCGTATGTGCCCGATTATATGAATGGCGTTATCAAGAAGCATGAGTTGACACGGCGTGACAAGGAGGAGGACCGCATGAAGCATGTCCGGGTGAATAATGCCAATATCGAACCGGTGTTCTTTGCTTATCCCGACAATGCCGAACTGGACCAGATTGTCGCCAAATATACATCCCGCAATCCGGAATATGACTTCGTCGCGAAAGACGACGGTTTCGGCCATACGTTCTGGATCATTGACGAGCCGGCTGATATTGCCCGCATCACGGAACTGTTCGGCGAAATGCCTTCCCTGTATATTGCCGACGGCCATCACCGTTCCGCCGCCGCCGCCCTGGTCGGTGCGGAGAAAGCTAGACAGAACGCGGCTCATAAAGGGGACGAGGAGTATAACTATTTTATGGCTGTCTGTTTCCCGGCAAACCAGTTGACGATTATCGACTATAACCGTGTGGTGAAAGACTTGAACGGCTTGTCGGAAGAGGAATTTCTGGCTAAATTGGAAAAGAACTTCGTCGTGGAAGAAAAGGGCGCGGATATTTATAAACCGGCAGCTTTGCATAATTTCTCCCTCTATTTGGCAGGAAAATGGTATTCGTTGACAGCCAAGCAAGGTACATACAACGATAACGATCCGATCGGTGTCCTGGATGTGACGATCTCTTCCAACCTGATTTTAGATGAGATTCTGGGCATAAAAGATCTTCGTTCGGATAAACGCATCGATTTCGTAGGCGGTATCCGTGGGCTGGGAGAATTGCAGCGTCGTGTGGACAGTGGCGAGATGAAGGTCGCGTTGGCGCTTTATCCTGTCACCATGAAGCAATTGATGGATATTGCCGATACCGGTAATATCATGCCTCCCAAGACAACCTGGTTCGAACCGAAACTGCGTTCCGGTCTGGTTATCCATAAGCTCGAATAAAATGATTTCACATTCACAAGCCTGCTTGATGCTTGTGTGATGCCGATTTACAGTGAAGGCTGAGTATGCGGAGGGTGATCCCGCCTGCATACGGCCTTCACTTTTTTTATTTGGTTGTTCGGACACTTTTATGTAAGTTTGTGAGTATTACGCAAAGAATATGAAAAGAATCAGAAACATAGTATTTGATCTGGGAGGCGTCTTGATCGACCTGGACCATCACCAGGCTGTAAGCCGATTTGAGGAAATAGGAGTGAAGGATGCAAAACAGTTGCTCGATCCTTATGAGCAGAAAGGCTTTTTCCTTGAACTGGAGAATGGAAAGATCGATGTTGATACTTTCTGCCGCAAGTTATGCGAGCATACCGGCAAGCAACTTTCTTATGATGAAATCAAATATGCCTGGATGGGTTTTATTGCCGATGTCCCGCAATACAAGTTGGATTTCCTGTTAGAGCTGCGAAAGAAATATAAGGTTTATTTGTTGAGCAATACGAATCCGATTGTCCAGTCGTGGGCGAGGAGCGAGGCGTTCACCCCCGCCGGTCGTCCTATATCCGCTTATTTCGACAAAATGTATACTTCCTATGAAGTTGGGGTGACGAAGCCGGATGCCGCCATCTTCGACCGGATGATAGAAAATGCCCCGCTTATTCCCGCTGAAACGCTGTTTGTCGACGATGCCAAATCGAATATAGAGGTTGGACAAGGGCTCGGTTTCCACACCTATCAGCCGGAAAACGGAGAGGATTGGCGGGAAGCTGTCCTGAATATACTGGCAAAGTAATCTTTCAGTCTGTTTTTGGGGGAGATGTCTCATGATAAAAAAGCTATAGCCTGTTTCCAAAAAGGTTATAGCTTTTTTCTTGGAAAGCTATGGCTTGTAAACGGAAAACCTATAGCTTTTTGGAGGGCTTGGAACGTTTTTTAGGCCCCCAAATATAGAAAAGGACAATTTGACCGCAATATTTCCCCTACACTTTTTGGAAGCAATAGATTTATGAAAATATTGTATGTGTTTGATAAATAATAGTTTAGATGATTTTTCTAAACCTTTGCCTTTCTTTTCCGTATGGAGGCAGTGCATGCTAAGAGTCAGGCTGTTCAAATGGGGTGGAGGTGTGTGGAGGAGAATGTGTTTTTGTCCGGATTTGGGTTTTTCTTCGTCAGGTAGCTCGTTATTTACCGTTCGTTATTTACCGTTCGCTATTTACAAGGAGTATTGCGGTTGTCGTGTAAGAAAATGAGGCTTGTTTGAAAAAGTGTAGGGGAAATATTGCGGTCAAATTGTCCTTTTGTAGGGATGGTTATTTTCAATATATTGATATACAGTGTGCTGTCTGATGATAAGCTTGTCTTTATACTGTATACACCTTTCCAAGGCTTCTTAATGAAAAAGGGGAGCCGATGGGTTTAATAATAAACTTTGGCCCCCCTTTTTTGTATGGTAACGAGAAATATTCCGATTACATGATACCGCGTTCGCGCAGTCTTTCCTGCCATTTCCAGGCCGAAGCCAATGTGTCGGCCAGTGTTTCTGTCGCTTTCCAGCCTAAAACTTTATTGGCACGTTCGGGATTGGCCCAAACCTTTTCGATGTCACCTTCGCGGCGTCCTACGATTTTGTGCGGGACTTTAACGCCTGTTGCAGCTTCGAATGTGTTGATCAGTTCCAATACGGAAACGCCGTTGCCGGTTCCGAGGTTGAAGATTTCCACATTATCCAGAGACTTGCCACCCAACATGCGGTCCATGGCGATCACGTGAGCCTTAGCCAAGTCGACAACATTGATATAGTCGCGGATGCAGGAACCGTCAGGCGTGTCATAGTCGTCACCGAATACACTCAGCTCTTTGCGGATACCCATAGCAGTCTGTGTCAGATACGGGATCAGGTTCTGAGGAACGCCGTTAGGCAATTCGCCGATCTCTGCTGTCGGATGTGCTCCGATCGGGTTGAAGTAACGCAGGATGATGCTCTTGAAAGGAGCGCCGGCATGGATCGTGTCGCGGATGATCTCTTCGTTGATCTGTTTTGTATTTCCGTATGGAGAAGTAGCCGGTTTGATCGGAGCGTTCTCGGTTACAGGCAGATTCTCAGGGTCAGGCTGCCCGTAAACGGTGCAGGAAGAAGAGAATACAATGCCTTCGATATTGAATTCCGGCATCAGTTCCAACAGGTTCACCAGTGTCACTACGTTGTTGCGGTAGTATTTCAACGGCTGCTGTACGGATTCGCCTACTGCTTTGCTGGCGGCAAACAGGATGATCCCTTTGATTCCCGGATGAGCTTTCAGTGCTTCGCGGGTTCCTTCCTTATCTTTCAAGTCCAGTTTGATGAATTCAGGACGGATGCCTGTGATGCGTTCGATACCGTCCAATACTTCTATATTGGAGTTAGACAGGTCATCGATGATGACAACTTCATAACCTGCGTTCTGCAGTTCTACTGTGGTGTGTGATCCGATGTAACCAGTTCCACCTGCTACTAAAATCTTCTGTTTCATGAGGAGAGAAAATTTATGATTTATGATTTATGAAAGGATTTATGATTTATGATTTATAGCGGCAAGCGGTATTACCTGTTATTATCAAGCAGTATTACTTGTTATTATAAATCATAAATCATAAATCTTTAAACGATCCCCGAGAATCCCATAAACGCCATAGCCAGCAGGCCAGCTGTGATTAGGGCGATCGGGGTTCCTTTCATGCCATCGGGGACATTTGTCATTGCTAATTGTTCTCTGACACCTGCAAAGATAATCAAAGCTAATGCAAATCCAATAGCAATAGAGAATGCATATACTACAGATTCTAATAAATTATACTGTTTCTGGATGACCTGGATGGCGACACCCAACACACAACAGTTTGTCGTGATCAGCGGAAGAAACACTCCTAATGCCTGATAGAGGGCAGGAGAAACTTTCTTCAGGATGATTTCCACCATTTGGACCAGAGCTGCGATAATCAGGATGAAGCTGATGGTCTGCATAAAGCCCAGGCCGAATACATCCAGCACATATTTTTGTACGAGGAAAGTCACGAGTGTCGCAATGGTAAGCACAAATGCAACGGCTGCTCCCATGCCTATTGCTGTATCCACTTTCTTGGATACGCCGAGGAACGGACATATACCCAAGAATTGGGACAATACAACGTTGTTGACGAATACAGCGGCGATAAATATCAATATATATTCCATATCTTACCTTGTTTTATGCTTTACGCAGTTTATTAACAATGGCTATCAGGAATCCCAGTGCGATGAATGCACCCGGAGCCAATACAAAAATCAGCGAGCCGAACTGTTCCGGCATGATTGTCAGGTTGAACAGTTTACCCGTCCCCAACAATTCGCGGATAGCTCCTAACAGTGTCAAGGCAATCGTAAAGCCGAGACCGATACCGATTCCGTCGAAAGCCGAGGCCACGACTCCGTTTTTAGCGGCAAAAGCTTCGGCGCGTCCCAACACGATACAGTTGACGACGATCAACGGGATGAACAATCCCAAACTTGCGTATAAGGCAGGAATAAATGCTTCCATGCACATTTGCACAACCGTTACGAATGTGGCGATTACGACAATGTACCCGGGAATACGGACCATATCCGGGATTACATTTTTCAATGCTGATATGACCATGTTGGAACAGATCAACACGAACATGGTAGCAAGTCCCATACTCATACCATTCATCGCTGAAGAGGTCGTTCCCAATGTCGGACACATACCTAACAGCAATACGAATGTCGGGTTCTCTGTGATGATTCCGTTCATCAATATTTTCAGATTACTCATTGTCGTTTCCTCCCTCTTTAGTTGTGTTATCGGATGATGTGGTTGCTCCGGTCAATCCGTCGGCACCGGAAAAAGCACTGTAGGCGCGGTTCACGGCGTTCAGGAATGCACGGCTGGTAATGGTCGAAGCTGTTATGGCATCGACATCTCCACCGTCTTTGGTTACTTTCAGTTCGCCATCAGACAAATTGCGTCCCAAAACGCTCTGGCGATTTTTGTCCGTACGGAACCATTCTTGCATTTTAGCCCCTAATCCGGGTGTTTCGGCATGTTGCAAGACTGAATAGTTCAGCAGTTTGCCTTCGGTGTCAAAACCGACAATCACGCGGATCTCACCGCCGAACCCTTTCATTGTGTTGCTCTCCACTGCGGCACCGACGAATTTGCCGTCTTGTTTTGCCGGGTAGATTTTCAACGAGTCGCCATCGGCTGTAACTGCCATATAGGCTTCTTCTGTCGGTTTGTTGTCGAATGCCGGAGTGACCGCTTTGATCGCTGCTTCCAGCGCTGCTGCTTTGGTGGCGGCAATCGGACCGGTGGTGTACATATTCACACCTGCTAATATTGCTCCGGCCACTACACAGATGATCGTGAGTGAAAGGAACATATTGGGTAATGTTGATTTTAGTTTTGCCATGCTTATTTCCCTCCGAAATGTTTAGGTTTCATATAACTGTTGATGAGCGGAGTAACTCCATTCATGATGAAGATGGCAAATGACATACCTTCGGGATAAGAACCGAACAGACGGATAACCGTTGTCAGGATACCAATGCCGACACCGTAGACAATCATACCGCTCTTGCTCATCGGCGAAGTCACATAGTCGGTCGCCATGAAGATAGCTCCCAACATCAGACCTCCGGACAACAGATGGACGAACGGGCTTGCGTATTGAACCGGATTCACCAGGTGCATGATACCTGTAAAGACAAATACCGTGACGAAGATGGATACCGGAACGTGCCAGGTGATGATCTTCTTCCATAACATATAGAACATACCTAACAGCAGTGCCAGTGCGCTGACTTCACCAAGGCTACCGCCCATGTTACCGATCAGCATGTCGCTGAGTGTAGGCATTTTGTCGAGTGCACCCTCGTTCATCAGAGAGAGGACGGTTGCCCCTGTTGTTGCATCGGCATAAGATGTCAACTGTCCGACAACGGGCCAGGTGGTCATCTGTGCCGGGAAAGAGATCAGCAGGAAGATGCGTCCTGTCAGTGCAGGGTTGAAAATATTGTTGCCCAGGCCGCCGAACGACATCTTACCGATACCGATGGCTGCCAGCGCACCGATGGCGATGATCCAGATCGGCAGGTTTGACGGCAGGTTGAACGCCAGCAAAACACCGGTCAGGATGGCCGAACCGTCGTAAATGGTCGGTTCCTTTTTCATCAGGAACTTCTGAATCAGATATTCGAACAGGACACAGAAGAAAACCGAGGCTACGGTTACGATTAGCGCACCCAGTCCGAAAAAGTAGAGTGATACCAGGAAAGCCGGAACAAGGGCAATCAGTACACCGTACATATTTTTGCTTATGCTGTCGCCGCCATGAATGTGGGGCGAGGGAGACACGTATAATTTGTTTTCCATATTGCTCTTGTTTTATGACTTTCTTGCACGAATAATACCCATAACTTTGCCTTTACCCAATCGGATCTGGTCTAACAGCGGACGGTGGGCAGGGCAAGTATAACTGCATGAACCGCATTCGATACAGTCCTGAATATAGTTGGCCTCGGCTTTTTCCCAGTCTTTGTAGACGGTGAACTTCATGAGGAAGGCTGGGTTCAATCCCATCGGGCAGACGTTCACGCACTTGGCGCAACGGATACAGTCCTGCATCGGTTTGCGGACAGATTCTTCCTTGGTCAGGAGCAATACGCCGGAACTGCCTTTGGTTACCGGAACTTCGGCGCTTACCAACGCTTTGCCCATCATCGGACCGCCACCGATAATCTTACCCGTGTTTTCGGGAATACCACCGGCTGCTTCGATCAGCGTGTTGATAGGCGTACCCATACGGACCAGGAAGTTCGACGGGTTGGCAACGGCTTTTCCTGTTACGGTCACGACGCGCTCGAACAGAGGTTTGTTCTTCTGGACGGCTTCGTAGACGGCGTAGGCGGTTCCTACGTTCTGTACGACGGCTCCGGCCGAGATAGGCAGGGCGCCGCTCTTTACCTGGCGACGGATCACGGCGTCGATCAGCTGCTTTTCACCTCCTTGCGGATATTGCACTTTCAGCGGCATGATCTCGATTCCGGGATAAGCGGCTGCCAGCTTCGTCAGGTGGGCGATTGCATCGGGTTTATTGTTTTCAATGCCGATAACGGCTTTGTTTACATTTACGGCTTTCATCAGCAATGTGACGCCCACCAATATCTGTTCGCCTTTTTCCATCATCAGGGAATGGTCGGAGGTCAAATAAGGTTCACATTCTACGGCATTGATGATGATGATTTCTGCCTTGCTTCCGGGAGGCGGCATCAGTTTCACCTGTGTCGGGAAAGTGGCTCCCCCCAGACCTACGATACCGGCTGCTGCAATCTTGTCGACGATCTCTTTGGATGACAACGTACAATCTTTTACCAATGCATCGCTGCGGTCGATCGTTTCTTCCCATTCGTCTCCTTCCACATCGATGTAGATGGCCGGACGCTTGTAGCCGCTTGAGTCGAGGGCGTTATCTATTTTGTTTACTTTACCGGATACTGACGAGTGGATATTGGCGGAAACGAAACCACCTGCCTTGGCGACAAGTGTTCCGACTTTAACCAGATCACCCTTCTTGACCACTGCCTGGGCTGGAGCCCCGATGTGCTGACTGAGCGGTATGATTACCTGCTTAGGAGCAGCTAAAGCGGTAATTTTCTTACCGGCAGACAATTTATTTTCGGGCGGATGTATACCTCCGATTCGAAATGTCCTTAGCATACTATTAGATTTTATTTTTGAATTGTTTCTTCTTTTGTTTCAATTTTAGGAGTTTCTGCATTTGGCGTAACGTTTGCTGTTGGAGCTTCTGCCTTCGGAGACTCTTTCTTCGGGGCTTCAGTCTTTGGCGCATCAGCCTTCGGTGCAGCCGGTTTCGGAGCTGTTGCCGGTTTTATTTTGTCGGCGTCCACAGCCGGAGCTGCCTCTTTACGTGGCGGGAAGTTCAATTCGTGGATGGCGCCGGTCGGACATACGGCTACGCACTTGCGGCATAAGCGACATTTTGTGTAATCGATGTAGGCCACGTTGTTTTCTACTGTAATTGCTTCGAACGGGCATTCCTTTGCACATTTGCCACAGCCGATACAAGCGTTGGCGCATGCTTTCTTGGCTACTCCGCCTTTGTCTTTGTTTACGCAGCTGACGAAGACGCGGCGTGATTTGGGGCCCTTCTTACGCAGTTCGATGATGTTTTTCGGGCAAGCTTTTACGCAAGCTCCGCATGAAGTACATTTGTCTTCGTCCACTTCCGGAAGCCCGGTCTTAAGGTTGATGTGGATGGCGTCGAAGTTACATGCAGCCACACAGTCGCCATAACCTAAGCAACCGAATGAACAGCCGGTCTCTCCGCCGTACAAGGTGGAAGCAATCGCACAACTCTGCACACCGTCGTATTGGTTGGTACGCGGACGGGCGGCACACGTTCCGTTGCAGCGGACAACGGCTACCATCGGTTCTGCACTGGCTGCTTCTTTTCCGAGGATGGTGGCTACTTTGCCCATTACAGGTGCTCCGCCTACGGGGCATAACAGGCCGTCCAACGTGTCGGCTTTTACACAAGCCGTAGCAAAACCACCGCATCCGGGATATCCACAACCTCCGCAATTGGCTCCAGGCAATACCTCCTGGACTTGTGCGATACGAGGATCTTCGTATACTTCAAACTTCTTGGAGGCGGCGTATAGAAAAACTGCGCCGATGGCTCCAATCGCTCCTAATGAAATAACGGCAATTAAAATCATGATATGTTTGTCAATTAAGTTTTTTCAAAGTAAATATGAATCGCTTTTTCAGTTTGTCGCGTAAAAAGTATAATATGCAATAATAAGGAACTAAGAGCAGTAATCCGGTTAACCCGCTTGTGGTTTCTTCCCATTGCATACTTGTACCTGTTACAATAGCCGCAAAAACTATGATGAGCGGAAATACAAATGCAAGAAGTACGGCCTGCAGCCCCAGTGAACTTTGTCCGCATAACTGGACTTCTTCATTTATATGGAATTTTCCAGAGTTGTCCGGAACCTCGATGATCTTTTCTTTGCTCTCGGATGCCGTACACATACTTTTCGCATGGCATCCGGAGCAAGCCGATTGTTGGATGATCCTGACATAGACCGTACCGCCGTCGATCTTCTCTATAATCCCATTGTGATTGATACTTTCGCTCATATTTGTAATCTCGACATTGCAAAACCGAGGCAAAAGTACGTATTATTTGGAAATTATGTCACGATTAACAAAGTTTATTATGGAAATAATAGACTTTGTCTTACCATTTGTAATTAAACCCGAAGCTTAACAGCTCGTTGATCTGAAGATAGCTGTCGAAATCTTCGTTTTTGGCAACACCATCGTCATAGCGAAGGTGAAGATTGATCCGGGTTGAAAAGAACCGGCTGATCTGTAAGTTGAACGTGTTCTCAAACTCTCCGGTAATACGATGATAATCCGTGAAATAATAGAAACGAGATGTCCAACTGACATTTCGGTTGATATTGAATGTCATGTTTGCTTCGAGTTTCGAACCAATTTGGCTTTGGGAGTTCCTGTATTTGTTAACATCGTCAGGAAGTTCGGCGGCATTGTCTTTCTCTTTAAAACCATGTCGTTTCAAATCCATATCTGTCCCCTTTTGGGTACTGTACATATAGTTATAAGAGAATGGAGCCATGTTGACATTCAATTTTATGTTTCGGTGTCTCACTTTTGTAAGGGTTTTGGTTAGTTCGTATTTCATACCGATACCGGTATTGAAGGTCATAGGCGCGAGAAATGCCGATAATTTGGTTTCGCTGTTTTGGGCGTAGTTGGTTACTACTTGTGTGTTGAAACTGATGTCGACTGTGTAGTACCACTTGTTAAATGCTTTGTAACCGAACAGCGTATGGAGACGAAGTATCTGGTCGTTTATCTTATACGAATGTATAGAGTCTGTTTTGTCCGGCAAAGTATTCATGTTCAGTTTGAATTCAAGTTCGTTTGTTACCTGTACTTTGTCTTTATTGTAATCATATTTGAAATATTGCCGGGTATTCATATTGAAGTTCGGATCGCCACCTGCACTCCAGTTCGGTGAAATGTAATTTTGCGAAAACTGCATGGTGCTTTCGAAGTTGGAAGTCCAATAACGGCGTTCCGGGATAAACTTGACCGGAGCGTCCACGTCGCTGAAAGCGTTCGGGTCGCTTTCTATTTTGATTAGTTCGGGTTCGTATGTCGCTTTCTTGATAACATGCGTTTTAACGACATCTGTCGGCAGGTCACGTTCCGAATAACGGAAATATTCCGGATAGTTTACACGTACATAATTATATGCGGTATTCTGCAACTTGTTCTTTAGTATTTCGTCTTGGAACAAAGTCGTATCCGGTTCGAACAATGGGAAGTTGGGACGTTGTTTTGCAATAAAGTCCTTGTCATACAATTGCAGGTCTTCCGGGATAAGTCCTCCCTTGAACAGGATCGGGGTGAACAGCGGATTGACGATTGTAGTATCCCGTAAGGTTGCCCACGGGCTGATGATGGTAGACGGGTCGCGTACCCAATTTACCCAATATTGTGCTTCCGGCGATAATTCTATCTCGTCTTTTTTTAAAAAGCGAAGCAAGTTCTCACTCGGTGCGGCGGGTGATGAGTAGCTGCTATTGAGTTTTTCGAACTGTGCCCTGAGGTCGGGGATTTTATCCAGTTCCGTTTCTTCCAAGTCTAATAAAGGAAATGTATCGGGGACAGCGGTCTGAACCGGTTGATTCGACTGATTCCCGCTAATTATGTTGACATCCTGTGCTCCTACCTGATTACTACTGAATAACAATACAATAAATAACGCTAAAACAGACCTCTTTATCATCGTCGTATCTTTTTACATTCATTTAAAATATTGGTGCGAAATTAATGAAAAGTTCTGAGATAGACTAATTTATTTTCGGCGTTGTCGGGAACATATCCGTGCATTTTTGCACGTAAGATGTACGGGAACGGACAATACGTTTAAAAGCTTGGTGTGTATGTGGTTGTAAATAAGTGAATTCCTGATTTGGCATGATCTTTGCCTTATTATTAGTGGTTCATAAAAAAGATATGATATATGTTTAAACACTATGTAAAAGTCGCACTCCGGCTAATTAAGCGAAGCTTTTTGTTTTCGTCTGTTAATATGCTAGGGTTTGTGTTGGGGATGACGGCAGTTTTCCTGATTTATCTCTGGATTGTGGATGAGTTGACATTCTGGCTTTCCGGTTATCGCCGGCGATCCCGACCGGAAACCTGGATTCCGTCAACGGCAATGAAGTGATGAACCTGTTGATGGAACTGAACCGTGAAGGAATGACCGTCGTGATGGTTACCCACTCCGAGGAAAATGCTCGGATGGCGGGTAGGCTGATCCGTATGATAGATGGCAATATTTTGACAGAAAGCAGAAAATGAAAATCCACTTTTGCGCTTACCCGAAAAAGTTGTACCTTTGTTCCCTCGAAAATCAAACGGAATATGGATAGAATCCGATTAAAAGACAAAGAATTTGAACTCTTTATCCCGGAAGAGGAGATAAAGGATGCAATTGCAAAAGTCGCAGAACGTATCCGGGAGGATGTAAAAGGCACGAATCCGTTGTTTGTGGGAATCCTGAATGGAGCTTTTATGTTTACTGCCGAGTTGATGCGTCAGTTGAACGAACCGTATGAGATCACCTTTGCTCGTTATTCTTCTTATAAAGGGACCAGTACGACCGGTGTCGTGCGTGAAATCATGCCGGTGCAGGCCGATGTGAAAGGGCGGACTTTGATCATGATAGAGGATATTATCGATACCGGATTTACGATGCAATATGTTATGGATAAACTCCGTAAGGATGGTGCTGCCGATGTCAAACTGGCGACCATGTTGTTTAAGCCGGATTCATTGAGATGCAATTTGAGACCCGATTATATCGGCATTCGGATTCCGAGTGATTTTATTGTCGGTTACGGCCTGGATTATGATGAAATGGGGCGGGCTTACCGGAATATATATAAGATAATTGACAATTGATAATTATCAATATATAAAGGAGTGGAGAATTTATCAGATTAATGTATAATAAGAGGCGATAGATGGTTGGATAGTTGGCAGGTAATTGTCAATTGTCAATTATCAATTGTCAATTTAAAAAGTTTACTTTTTATGTTGAACATTGTTATTTTTGGTGCTCCCGGTTCAGGAAAGGGAACACAGAGCGAATTGATTATTAAAGAATATGGTTTGGATCATATCTCTACAGGTGATGTTTTGCGTTCTGAAATGAAGAACGAGACAGAGTTGGGTAAGATTGCTAAAGATTACATCGAAAAAGGACAACTGGTTCCGGATGAACTGATCGTTGACATGCTGGCTAAGGTTTTGGACAGCAAGGTGAACTCCAAAGGCGTCATCTTCGATGGTTTCCCCCGTACTATCCCGCAGGCTAAGGCACTGAAAGAAATGTTGAACAAACGTGGAACCGATGTTTCTGTTATGCTGAACCTTCAGGTAGAAGAAGAAGAACTGATCAACCGCCTGTTGGAACGTGGTAAGGTTTCAGGCCGTTCGGATGACAATCTGGAAACAATCAAGTCAAGATTGGACGTTTATCACAAACAGACAGCTCCTTTGGCAGATTATTATATCGGTGAAGGCAAACATGTCGCCATCAAAGGTATGGGTACAATCGAAGAGATTTTCGGTCGTATCAAGGATGCTGTAAATAATTTGTAATGGATTTATGAATGAGGTTTATGATTTATGATTTGTGATTTATATCTTTTGTCGCTATGAATCATAAATCATAAAACATAAATCATAAATTAAAAATTAAAAGTGGCTGAATCAAACTTTGTAGATTATGTAAAGATCTATTGCCGTTCTGGTAAGGGCGGGAGAGGGTCTTCTCACTTTCGCCGCGAGAAATACATTCCGAAAGGAGGTCCCGACGGAGGCGATGGAGGACGAGGAGGCCATGTGTATCTTCGTGGAAACCGGAATTATTGGACGCTTCTCCATCTGAAGTATGAACGTCATATTATGGCGACGAATGGTGAAGGTGGCGGAGCCAAACGTAGTTTCGGGAAAGACGGTGAGGATCGTGTGATAGAGGTTCCTTGCGGAACAGTCGTTTATGATGCCGAAACGGGCGAGTTTATCTGTGACGTGACCGAAGACGGTCAGAAGGTAATGCTGTTGAAAGGCGGACGCGGAGGATTGGGTAACTGCCATTTCAAGACGTCGACCAACCAGGCTCCCCGCTATGCGCAACCCGGCGAACCGGCACAGGAACGTATGGTGATCCTGCAATTGAAGCTGTTGGCTGATGTCGGTCTGGTCGGTTTCCCGAATGCCGGAAAGTCGACATTGCTGTCTGTCGTTTCAGCTGCCAAACCGAAGATTGCCAATTATCCGTTTACTACGCTCGAACCGAACTTGGGTATAGTAAGCTATCGCGACAACCGTTCATTCGTCATGGCCGATATCCCTGGCATTATCGAGGGAGCCAGTGATGGTAAAGGTTTGGGGTTAAGGTTCCTGCGTCATATCGAACGTAATTCGTTGCTTTTGTTTATGGTTCCTGCCGATGCGGATGATATCAAGAAGGAATACGAAATCCTTTTAGGCGAACTGGTCAAGTATAATCCGGATTTGCAGGATAAAAGTCGTGTCCTGGCTATCACCAAGAGCGATATGCTGGATGAAGAGTTGATTGAGGCATTGTCCGAAGATCTGCCGGAAGGCGTTCCCTATGTCTTTATCTCCTCCGTTACCGGAATGGGGATCACCGAGCTGAAAGACTTGCTGTGGAAGGAACTGAACAAGGAAACGTTCCACGAGGTAGAGCGTATTGTACATAAGAACATCGATGTAGGCGCACTTGCGCTTGATGATGACGATTTTATCATTCCTCTTGATGAAGATGATCCCGACGACGATGAAGAGTATGAAGAATATGAAGATTGGGACGACGAAGAAGATGAAGATACTTCCAAATGATAAAGTGAAGATGTTGCAATTTCCCGCATTAAGCGAGGATTGCAACATCTCTCATTTTGTGACAACCCGTCAGGGAGGAGTGAGCAAAGGTGCGTATGCATCCTTTAACCCTGGCGAATACAGTGGGGACAATCCGGAAGCTGTCCGAGCGAACCGGAAACTTCTTTCGGATGCAATCGGGATACCAACCGAACGTATCTTTGCGCCTTTCCAGGTCCACGGGGCGGAGATCCGTTCGATAGAACCTTCTTTTCTTTCCCTTCCATTGGAAGAACAGCAGCTTTATATGCATGGTGTAGATGCCTTGGTGACGGATGTGCCGGAAGTTTGCATCGCTGTCTCGACAGCCGATTGTGTCCCTGTCCTGCTGTATGCTCCCGATGTGAAGGCTGTGGCTGCCGTTCATGCCGGTTGGCGGGGAACTGTATTGCGGATTGCCGGGAAAACTGTTCGCATCCTCATGGATGAATATGGAGCCGATCCTCGTCTCATGAAAGCCGGCATTGCTCCTTCCATCGGTCCCGAAGCCTTCGAAGTTGGCGAAGAGGTCGTCGACGCCTTTCGGGAGGTCGGTTTTGAAATGCCGTGTATCTTGAAGCGCGATGCCGATACCGGAAAAGCCCATATCGATTTGTGGGAGGCCAACCGTCTGCAATTATTGACAGAAGGCCTTTCGGCCGGAAATATCGAACTAGCCGGAATCTGTACCTACGCCCATCCCGACGAGTTCTTCTCCGCCCGTCGTTTGGGAATCAAAAGCGGGCGTATCCTGTCCGGTATTTTCTTGCGTGGTTCCTCCCTGTTTATACAATAAAGGATTACTCCAAAATGGATGCTTTTCATCAGATTTTAGTTGATCATCATATGTCATCATAATGTCTTTTATTGGTTTTTATATAGAGTAGAGGTGATAACACATTTTTTTAAGAAAAATAGATGTTTCAGGAGGATATGCAAATAGAAAAATAGTTTTTTGTAAAGAATTGTGTTTATCTTTGTAGTAAATAGAGTGGTGTATAATATATATGGTCCTTTTGCTTATTAAATAAAAAAGTTATGAGACGAACAGATGTAGTAGAACAAATCAGGAAGGTCGTGCAAGAAGTTACTTAAATATGATATCCTAACGCAGACTCATAACGGCGTAAAAAGTATGCTTGGCTTACATTTTGTATCTACAGGAAAGTTGCCGATTAAAATAGGTAAGATATTTGGAACGTTGTTTGAAAAGAAGCATAGTGGAGACTATGATGATTTTGCGTACTGCGACGAAGAATTAGTGAATGAGTTATATCCTCAAACTGAAATATACATTATTACAATTGAAAAATTAATCCTTTCTGACTAAATAGGTTTATTTTTTGTGGTTTTTATAAGTGAAATTCTATGACAAATATTTCAATTTCAGAAGAAATAGCCACGGCCTGTCCGGATTTGCATGTTTTGGTTCTGTCTTGTGATGTTTGCAATTCTGAACCGGACGAAAGGCTTTGGCAGGAGATAGCGGACGAAGAAAAGGCTGTCCGGGAAACAGTCAAGCTGGAACAAATCAACAAATGGCTCCCTATACAGGCTACTCGCCAGGCTTATAAGCGTCTGGGAAAAGATCCGAATCGTTATCGTCCTTCTTCTGAAGCCTTGCGGAGGCGCATTCTCCGTGAATTACCCCTTTATAAGGTCGATACGCTGGTCGATCTCATCAATTTGGTTTCTATCCGTAGCGGATATTCCATCGGAGGCTTCGATGCGGATAAAATTGCCGGTGGCAGTCTGGTGTTGGGAGTCGGCAGGGAAGGTGAAATTTATCATGGAATCGGGCGTGGAGAATTGAATATTGCAGGTCTGCCCGTTTACCGGGATGCAGTCGGTGGGGTAGGAACTCCGACGAGTGATGAGGAACGGACAAAAATAGGACTGGATACGACTCACTTGTTAATGATTATAAATGGTTATTCAGGATTGGAGGGGTTGGAGGCGGCAGGAAAGTATGCCGTGGGCTTATTAAGCAAATATGTTTCAGCTATAAACATGGAGGCGGAACTTGTTACAGCCAAAGATCGGACGAAAATAGCGCTATAATTCTGTTATAATAGTGTTAATTATGCTTTCAAAACATAAAAAGCACCTGTCTTTATGCTAAAAAACATCTATATCCTTTTGTTTTAATCGATTAATCTATAAATTTGCTCCCGTTAACGATTAACAAAACAAAAAGAAACATGATCGAATTGATTGGAACAAACGCCGGCCTTGTTTGGAACGCATTGAATGAAGGCGGTAAGATGAGTGTTAAGGCAGTAAAGAAGGCTACTAAGATTAAAGCGGAAAAAGATATGTATGCTGCTTTTGGTTGGTTAGCGAAAGAAGGCAAATTGGCTTTCGAAAACGTCGAGGGTGAATTGTACGTTGCGTTAGTATAAATATAGCGTAGCTGAATCTATTGGAAGGAGGGCTGTTCGGATTTTAGTTTGAACGGCCTTTTGTGTGTCCGGACGTTTTCTGTCAAAAAAACAAACCGATTCGTTGTTTTATTCAATTCTATCCTTTACTTTTGTGTAGAATTTGGTGTGAAATGACCGAAGATCATAAAAGATTGTTGGCTGTATTTGATGTTAGGGTTCGTGATTTGATGGAGTTTTGCGATAGGCAAAAGCAAAAAATCAACGAGCTTGAAAGTTCTTTAGCACAGAAAGAAGGAGAACTTCAGCAGGCAATGAAGACGATCGAAGAGTTGAATGCCAAATGCGATAACATGCTGACTGCACGGGTCGTTTCTGTCAACGAGGGAGAAATGAAAAGTGCCAGGATGAGGTTATCGAAGTTAGTGCGGGAAGTAGACAAGTGCATTGCACTATTAAACGAATAGAGGCGATGGACGATAAATTTCTTATACATGTAGAGATAGCCGGTAAAAGTTATGGTATCAGGATCAACCGGAGTGAGGAGCAGGTAGCCCGTGAGGCAGTCCGGCAAATCAGGAAGAAAATGGACCAGTACCGGAAGAAATATTCCGACGTGGATGTAAAAGATTTGTTAGCCATGGTAACCTTTCAGCTATCGGTGGAAAACTTGAAGTTGGAGGATAAGAATGACACAAGTCCCTTTACTGAAAAGATACAGGAGCTGACCGATGAACTGGAAAGTTACCTGAAGGATAAATAGTTGTAAGAATAAAGAAGATGCGTTTCCGCACTACTTTGCATGGGTGTATCCATGTAAGGCAGTGCTTTTTTTGTATAATAATATAACTGAATTTAAACTATAAGTAAAATGGGTATGACTATAATCATAGCACTTGTGACCTTCGTTGTCGGAGGCTTGCTCGTGTGGTTTGTGATGAGAGTCCTTATGAAGTCAAGGTATGACGCTGTGATACGCGAGGCTGAAAAGGAGTCGGAAGTAATGAAGCAGAAGAAGCTGCTCGAAGTAAAAGAGAAGTTCCTTCATTTGAAAGCGGACCTGGAGAAACAGGTGTCCGCCCGTAATTCAAAGATACAGTCTGTAGAGGCTAAGTTGAAACAACGTGAGTTGAATTTGAACCAACGTCAGGAAGACCTGCAACGCAAGAATAGCGAAGTGGATGCCGTGAAGGAGAATCTGGCGGCCCAACTGGAACTGGTAGATAAGAAGAAGCAGGATTTGGAGAAACTTCACCAGCGTGAAATCGAACATCTGGAAACTCTGTCCGGGCTTTCTGCCGAAGAGGCGAAGGAGCGTCTGATCGAATCCTTGAAAGACGAAGCCAAGTCAGAAGCTACTTCCTACATCAATGAAATCATGGAAGAGGCAAAGATGACAGCCAACAAGGAAGCGAAGAAAATCGTTATCCAGTCCATCCAGCGTGTGGCTACCGAAACGGCAATCGAGAATTCGATTACAGTCTTCCATATCGAATCAGACGAGATCAAAGGCCGTATCATCGGTCGTGAAGGGCGTAACATCCGGGCGTTGGAAGCGGCGACCGGCATTGAGATCGTGGTTGACGATACGCCTGAAGCAATTGTGTTGTCCGGTTTTGATCCGGTCCGTCGTGAAATAGCTCGTCTGGCTTTGCACCAGTTGGTACAGGACGGACGTATCCACCCGGCACGTATCGAGGAAGTGGTAACGAAAGTGAGAAAGCAAGTTGAAGACGAAGTGGTGGAAACCGGTAAACGTACCGTTATCGATCTCGGTGTACATGGTTTGCATCCTGAACTGATCCGTATGATCGGTAAGATGAAATATCGTTCTTCTTATGGCCAGAACCTGTTGCAGCACGCACGCGAAACGGCGAACTTATGTGCTGTGATGGCATCAGAACTGGGATTGAACCCGAAAAAGGCAAAACGTGCCGGACTGTTGCACGATATAGGAAAAGTGCCTGATGATGAGCCGGAATTGCCACACGCAATCTTAGGCATGAAGCTTTGCGAGAAATATAAAGAGAAACCGGATATCTGCAATGCTGTAGGTGCTCACCATGACGAAGTGGAAATGCAAACGCTGCTTGCTCCGATCGTACAGGTTTGTGATGCTATTTCGGGTGCACGTCCGGGAGCTCGCCGTGAGATCGTCGAGGCTTACATCAAGCGTCTGAATGATCTGGAACAGTTGGCTCTTTCTTATCCGGGTGTAGTGAAGACATACGCTATCCAGGCCGGTCGTGAACTCCGTGTAATTGTCGGGGCTGACAAGATCGATGATAAGGATACCGAAAACCTGTCAACCGAAATCGCAAAGAGGATCCAGGACGAAATGACCTATCCGGGTCAGGTGAAGATCACGGTGATCCGTGAGACTCGTGCGGTAAGCTATGCTAAGTAGATCGATCATCATTGAATAAGTTTATGGAAGGCCGGGCTGAATAAAGTCCGGCTTTTTTTATTTTCCGCCAATAATCAGGGGGAGGCTTCACCTTTGTATGCACTGGTTGGGTTATAAGATTGTTGATGGGTGAATGCAAATAGTAAAAGTGCCTTCACCTGTTACGGTTGTCTTCATCTGCGGGTTAGTCGGGTATGGAAGGTACACTATAGAGTGGCAGTCGCTATACTTTTATTGTTAAACTATAAAACCATAGAGCTTTTGGCCTAAGTCGAAAATGAAAAGAGATATAAGGTAAATATTAAATGTTAGTATATTAGGATATTAATATCATTCACAATCTCTTTATTATTCGCTTAAATATGTCGCTTTGTATAAGAGGCCGGATCTGGTGTGTCTGGGCGAGACAAGGTGAAAGTAAATTTTTAAGGTGAAGGCAAGCGTCAGGACTGCCTTCACCCTCTCATATGATAATAGTCAAAGGGTTTCAGGGAATGGTGAAGCCCAATCGGATGCTTGCAAAAAAAGCGGTTGCCGATCTCTGGCAACCGCTTTTTTAGTTTGTTATGTGAAACCGGATTGCTTATTTATAGCTGTAGCCCGCTTTCTTCTGTGCGCTGTTGGCTTTGGCTCCGGGGATCAAAGTGAAGCCCCATTTGTATTCCCGGTCTGCCGGTAAAGTATATTCCGGTTCCGGACGTGAATACCAACTGTCATAGCCGGCCAATCCTTGCTGTTTCAGGTCTACGCATACTTCAACGAAGTTACGTGGCGTGATGTCGTTGATATGCGTCTGGCGAGGTTTGTCATACGGTCCGATTTCCGGACGGTTGGCAATCTCTTCCGGTGTGAAGTTGTTCCACTGGTACGGGCGGTCGGTTGCCTTGCCAGCGTCGAAGTCTTCGACGGAGTTACGCATTGCGTTGAATTCCATCTCGTCGTCTGCAACGATCAACAGGTTCTTGCCTTTACCGCCTAATGAAATCCAACGGGTATCGCAGTGGTGGCCGTTTTCCTGCGGACGGACGTATGGGAAATACTGTTCTTCAGCCGTGCTCTTGTACTGTCCGATCATGTAACCGGCTTTGCGGTCCCAATAGTTTTCCAGCGGACCGCGGCCGAAGTATTCCAGTTGGTCCATCGTTGCCGGCAGACGGAAACGTACGCCGATACGCGGAACGACCATCTTGTCGCGTTCGCTGACATTGGCGCGGCCCGGTGAGAAGGTCGCGGTGGCGGTCGCTTCGGAAATACCGATCTTCACACCGTCCAAGTGGGCAGGCGTGAAGTGGGTGGCCACGTTCATGACACCGTCAGGATAGATCTTGTATGTCACCAGGAACTGGTTGCCGGCCGGCAGTTTATAGTCGACTTTTACGATGGCATTACCATCGATGATCTCACCTGTCGCGCTTGTCACATTGAAGTTACGGCTTGAGAGTTCCCATATCTCAAGACGTTTCGGGTTGCCGCTTCCGTAGTCGTTATCGTTCGGGGCGCGCCAGAAGTTCGGCTGGATACCGAAACCTTCGTTGAAGTATTCCGTGCCGCCTACTTTATAGGAAGCTACGACGCCGGCTTTCTTGTCGAATACGAAGTTCACTTTGGAAGAAGTCACCTTCAGGTCGTTTCCTTCTTCAGATACGGTCAGCTTGGGGCCTGCGGCCTTGTAAACGGTCTTGTCGGCTGTTACCGGCAAAACAAACTGATCCTGTGCGATGTCGTATCCGGCAGGGATCACGCCATCCTGTTTGGTCGTAGTCACGACAAAGTTCACCAAATAATCGACGCCGGCCTGCGGTTTCAAGCCTTCTACCGGGACTGTGATTTCCTGGGATGCCTGTGGCGCCAGGTCGAGAGACATCTTGTTGCCTTTGATGATTTTGTTGTTTGCCTTGATCGTATAGCTGATCATGTAATCTTTCAGGCTCGTGAAATAGAAACGGTTTGTCACTTTGAATATGCCTTTCGCCACATCTACAGCTTCGAAACCGACATTCTGGTGTGCATATTTCACTTCTTCCATAGCCGGATGCGGAGTGCGGTCCGGGCTCACGATACCGTTGCAAAGGAAATTGCCGTCACTCGGCATGTCTTTGCCGAAGTCGCCGCCGTAAGCATAATATTCTTTTCCGTTTGCATCCTTGGCAAGCAGACCTTGGTCAACCCAGTCCCAAATGTAGCCGCCCTGGAGGTTCGGGTATTTGTAGATCGCTTTCCACTGGTCCCAAAGGTTACCGGTCGAGTTACCCATCGCGTGGGCATATTCGGACGGTGCAACTGGACGGTCGCTGCCTTCCTTACCTATCTCTTCCAACCATTTTGCACTTGGATACTGCGGGACATACATGTCGGAGTTCCATTCCCACTGTGCACGTTCGTAGTTGACCGGACGGCCCATCATGGTCTTTTCCTTGTCCTTTACATATAAATAGGTCTGGTAGAAGTTGTAACCGTTTCCGGCTTCGTTACCTAATGACCAGATCGTTACGGACGGATGATTTTTGTTGCGTTCGTACATGTTGACTGTACGGTCCATATGCGGTTTCAGCCATTCCGGGTTGTTTCCCAACGTACCGCCTTTGCGCAGGTTGTAGTACATGCCGTGCGATTCGATATTGGCTTCGTCGTAAACATACAATCCGTATTCGTCACAAAGCTCGTAGAATCTGCGGTCTTGCGGGTAATGGCACAGGCGGACGGAGTTCAGATTGTTCCGTTTCATCAGTTCGAAATCCTTGCGCATCAGTTCTTCTGTCACGTAATGTCCGGTCTGCGGGTTGTGTTCGTGGATATTGACACCTTTGAACTTGATCGGCTGTCCGTTGAACAGCAGGACGGTGTATGGTTTGCCGTTGCCGGCGATCTGGTCGATCTCTTTGATTTCGATGCGGCGGAAACCGACGTTTTGCGGGATCACTTCCGTCACCTTGCCGTCTTCCTTGATCGTCATCAACAGCTTGTAAAGGTTCGGATGTTCCGCGTTCCACGTTTCCACATTATCCAGTGTCTTTTCGAACGAAGTCGTTGTAATCGTGTTCGGGCTTACCCACAACTTGTTTTCTGCCGTAGCAGCCACATTGCCTTTTGCATCTAATAATTCGTATGTCACGTCGATGTTCTTGACCTTGTCAGAATGGTTCTTGATATCTATTGCCAAGCTGAAGATACCGTTTTTGTAGGTGTCGTCGAGCGTGGAGACAATACGGTAATCATTGACGGCGATCTTGGGTTGTGACCATAGATAGACATCGCGTTCGATACCGCTTAGGCGCCAGAAGTCCTGGCATTCCAGATAGGAACCTGTGCTCCAGCGGAAGATTTTCAGCGTCAGCACGTTTTTGCCCGGTTGCAGGTATTTGTTGATCAGGAATTCGGCCGGATTCTTGGAATCTTCGCTGTAGCCGACTTCCTTGCCGTTTACGTAAACATATAGGCCCGATTTGGCTCCGGCGATGTGTAGATATATGTCACGTCCGTCCCAACCGGCAGGAACCTCAAAGTCGCGCCGGTAAACACCTACCGGGTTTGCTTCCGGCAACAGCGGAGGTTGTGGGTTACGTGGTTTGAACTCATATCCGTGATTCGTGTAGATGGCAGTACCGTGTCCCTGTACCTCCCAGTTTCCCGGAACGGTAATGTCGTCCCAATCGGAAGTGCTGACAGAAGGATCTGTGATGTTGGCAGGAAGGTCTTTGTATGAATCTACGAAATAGAATTTCCATGTGCCGTTCAGCAATGAGTAGAAAGGACTTTTTTCATATCGGGAAGATAGAGCTGTGGCACGGTCTCCATAACTCATGAAAGAGGAGCGGGGAGCCTCTTTATTAACGGCAACGACTTGGATGTCCTGCCAGTAAGGCTTCGCAGGCTGGTTCGTCGCATTGTCAGCCAATGCAGTCCCCAGAAGGAAGCAACTCAATGCTCCTGTGAGCATCGTTTTTTTGATCATGTGTTTCATATGCATTTTTAATTTAGATTAGACTTAGTCTGTTGAAAAGTGAAAGTTGAAAGTGAAAGAGAGTATATCTTTGACTTTCATCTTTCAACTTTCAACTTTTTTATCTTGCTGCGTAGAAAGAATAACCTTCGGCTACCTGTTTGAAAGCAAGTACGCCTGCCTGGTTCAGTTCTACATTCATTTCTTTGCCATCGGGAAGGTACATGACAACTTCGTCGTCACCTGTGAACTTCAGCAGTTTGGTCGATTCGCCGTTTGCTTCTACGCTCCAGCTCTTGTCTGCTTCATTGAAAACCAGATCGACCGCTTTTTCTTCTCCTTCTTTTTGGATGTGGTAGCCGTCTTTTTGGGTTTCGATGGCATACGTGCCGTCTTTGGTTTCGATTGTTTTTACCGTACCGGCATCTGCAACAGGGTTGCTTCCGCTCCAGAATTCAATCGAGTTTAAAACCAATATGTCGGCTAATGCAGAGATTTCATAAACCGGAACAATCCAGAATGCAACGAATACTAACTCGTTTACAAACTTGCTGTCGATATTTCTGTTCCAATCCAACAGCTTATTTGACAACCCAAATGATCCAATGCATGATGAGAATAATACACTGCTGGCAAGCGTTGCTGCCACTAATAAAGTTAGACTTTTTTTCTTCATGAATATTTAGTATTTGTAGTTAATTTGGGGACGAAGATAACAATTTATACGATAATTGTCATTAATAACAGGACTATAATTATTTATTGGTTACTCTTTATGAATTTCTTTTTGAGCTTGAAACTTTTTATGAAACAAAGAGGCTTCTAAAATTCATTTAAATGATTTTAGAAGCCTCTTTTTATTTTAATAGAGAGTATCGGTTGTTAGTAACCTGGATTCTGATCTGTTGCCAGTAGAGGGTTCAAGTCGATTGCTGTTTGGGGAATAGGTCTCAGCGACATCCGGCTATCCCATTTCATCGTGATGACTTTTTCGCCATCCGGTGTGGAGATAGGAACATTGTTCATCTGCGCACTCCAATAAGCATCGCCATAACGGCTTAGGTCGTCGCTGCGCAAACCTTCACCAGCCAGTTCGATGCGACGTTCGTTTTTGATCAAAGCCAATCCATCTTCCTTGCCGAGGCTTGTCGGTACGTTTGGCATACCGCAACGATCACGAAGCTGATTCAAGGCAGCCTGTGTCTGTCCGTCGAAACCTGTTGTCTGGGTATGAGCTTCGGCAAAGATCAGCAGTACTTCGGCATAACGGATACAGGGATAATCGCCGGTTGCTTGTCCGTCATTATTCGCATCATTTTCCAACGGTGACATTTTGCGGAAGTTGAAACCAGTCTTGGATTCATTATTCCCGTTTTTGATCCATTCATAGATGAAGTTTGTACCGTAGTTTGTCTCATACCAACCTTTGAAGGGGAATAGGATGGAGGCATATAAACGGCTATCACGATTGCGGAATTCCTGCATGTACTCGTAATCTTTCAGTTTTCCACTGTTGATAAGGCCGGATGCAAAAGAAATAAATTTGGCTTCTCCTGCAGGAGCTTTATATTCGTCCAAATCCCCTTTGATAACTTTATAAGCATTCATACGCTTTTCGATACTGGGAATGGACGGTGTTTTGCCGTCTACTGTCCAGTAAGCGTCGACCAGATTTTGTGTCGGAGTCACAGAAGACCAACCTCCTAATTGATTCGGACGGATGCTTGTGTATCGTGTCATATCTTGGTAGTCCCAACTGGATGCAGTATATTGACGAGTCATTACATATTCCGGATTGTCTGGGTTCCCGTTTTCCGTATGCCATAAAGATTCGTAGCTGAACATGCCTTTCATAAATTTGTCACGGTCGATACCGTATTTGTCAAAATCTATGTATAATTCCATTTCTTCAGCTTCTTTCTTTTGTGCTTCGGTCAATTCGCTGACTTGGAATAATGAAAAACCTCCTTTATCCATGATTTCTTTGGCTGCTGCTTCTGCTGTCGGATAGTCGCCGAAATAAAGGGCTGCTCTTGCTTTTACGGCTAAAGCTGCATATTTGGTCATACGTCCTTTTTCGTTCGGATAACTGCCTGCATATTTTTCCGGAAGGATAGCTGCTGCTTCAGTTAGTTCGTTGAGAATAAATTCACGGATTTTGCTTGTTTCGTCGCGAGGAATGTTGGGAGCATCGTATGACAATACATCGGTGATCAAAGGAACTTTACCAAATGTTGTTGTCAAGTTCAGATAAGTCCATGCACGCATAGCTCGGACTTCCGCTTTGAACCGTGTTTTCAGATCTTCATCCATCGGAACATTCTCTATTTCCTGCAAGAAAATGTTTTGTTTGCGGACTGTTTCGAAGTTATAGCCTTCGTCATATAGAGCACTGAGGCCGTTTTGCTGATAAATAGCTCCGTTCGATTCCCATGAATATTGGCAGTATGCATCGTTCGTATACGAATCGCTGTGAACAGCTGCGCCGGGAATGCTTGCTGAGTAAACAGCGTTCAGATTATACCATGCATCTTTTTCTGATGTCCAGAATGTTTCTGTTGCAATGCTGGAAGTCGGTTCGACATCCAGGTCACAACTGCAAACTGTTGTTCCCAGAGCTAGGCAGAAGAACGTATGTTTGAATATATTATTAACTGTTTTCATTTTGCTTTTTGTTAGAATGTTAAGTTTACACCAAGTGAAATAGAAGAAGTTCCGCGGGTGTCTGTTCCACGTCCGGACGGTGTTTCCGGATCAAAGTCTTCCATGCGGTGATCTGCACGGATTGTAAATGGATTTTCAGCCGATACGTAAAGTTTCAAAGCATCGACACCTAAATGCTGAATTTGGTGTTTATTGAAATTATATCCGAATGTGATATTTTTGATACGGAAATAATCAGAATCGAACAACCAGAAATCGGAGAACTTATTGTTGAAAGTAGAGTGTGCACTTGTACGCGGATAGATACGAGGATAAGCTGCATTTGGGTCGGGGTTATCAACGGTCCAGCGTTTCAGGTGAAATTCACGTGGACTGGCATTATCAGAGAAAGCCCAAGCCTGTTCCTGATAGAAACGAACCATTGTTCCAGTCACACCTTGTCCGAACATACTTAATTCGAAACCTTTGTAACGTAAGTTTAGATTAACGCCGTATGTAATATCGGGAACGTCACAAGCCAGATAGTCTCTGTCCTTATCGGTCAGTTTTCCGTCGCCATCCAAGTCTACATATTTAATGTCTCCAGCCTGCGGGGTAATGCCGTCTGTTATGTAGTTGCCATTGTCGATGTCTTCCTGTGTCAATAAACCGTCTGAGCGGAAACCGTAGAATGTACCGATAGCATAACCCACTTTCTTAATCCAAGGGTCTTCGATCATCGGATCGTTTGCTCCTAAATCTTTTACCTTATTCCAGTTTTTAGACAGATTAAAACCAACCGTATAAGAGAAATCTCCAATGGTTTTGTTGTGAGATATGTTGAATTCCAGACCTTTGTTACTTACTTTACCGATATTTTGCGAAACTTTATAGTCACTATTGATACCGACTTCTGCTGGACTCGGATAAGATAGTAGGATATCTTTGGTTTGTTTGTCGTAGAATTCACCAGTGAAACTGAAAAGTCCGTTTAGAATATCGAAATCAACCCCGACATTGGTAATCGTTACGGTTTCCCAACCTAATCCAGGATTAGCTGGCTTTCCTTCTCGAATACCGCTGACGATCGTATTTTCGAAGTTATAATTTCCACCCTGTACATAGGTCGCAAAATAATCATATTGTCCTACGTTATTGATATTACCTAACTGTCCCCAGGAAGCACGCAATTTCAAATTATCGATCCAACTGGCATCTTGCATGAAACTTTCCTGGTTAATACGCCATCCGGCAGAGAACGAAGGAAAGAAACCCCAGCGATTGTCTTTGTGGAAACGGGAAGAAGCATCTGCGCGAAAGTTGGCTTCCAACAGATACCTGTCTTTGAACGAGTAGTTCAAACGGGCAAAGTAAGACATTAATTTATCTTCGTAAACATCACCTTCCGTGCTCATGTCGCTGGGTGCGCTCGAACCTCCATTAATACCCGTCATACCGTTGGTTGGGAAATTGCGGCGCCATGATTTTTGTTGTTGGTATTTGTAATGTTCGTATGAGACACCTCCTAATGCACTTATATTATGGTTTTCGTTGCTCCAATTATAATTGGCCAAACCATTGTAGGTCAAACGACTATTTTCGTTCCAGTCATATGTCATCTTGGAAGCGGTCACATCCGTACCGTTCAATTCTGAGCCGGTTACGAAATCTTTGATTTTATTTCTATTGGCTTCGTATGTTTTACCTTTATAGTCATATGCCTTATAGATCATTTGTCCGGTCAGTGTCAATCCTTTAACTGGTTTAATATCGAGGGCGAGGTCGATCAATGTATTTTGTGATTTGTTGTTGTTCCATCCCCCTTCTTCCAAGCGACGTAGTGGATTACGTTGCATATTTACCAGCGCTGCAGGATTGCCCCCTTCGTAACTACCCCATTCTCCATTGCTTTGACGAGCTACATATGTAGACGGAACGGTTAGAAGTTCTGTATATCCAATACCTCCGCTTTCTGTATTGTTTGTGTTTTGGATATATTTGAAGTTTGAACGCCAAGACAACCATGAGTTTATATCGGATGAGAGGTTGGTGGTCATATTATATCGGTTGGCGGAAGCTCCGGGGGTAAATTTGTCATCATACATATACCCTAATGAGGTGAAATATTTGACTTTGTTTCCTCCGCTTACGCTAACGGAATGCTTTGTCATGACTGCTAAATCGTCCAGCACTAAATCATACCAGTTTGTATTCGGATACATATCTGGGTTACTTCCGTTACGGAACATTTCGATCTCTTCATCCGAATATGGCATCTCTGCATTCGGATTTTCATTGAATGCCGCTTCATTGCTCAAACGAGCATACCATTCCGAACTTAAAACTTTTGGAGTGTATGTTGCGATCTTCATGGATACTGTTCCATCATAGGTCACTTTTACATCACCTTCCTTACCGTCTTTGGTCTTGACTAAGACAACACCGTAAGCAGCACGAGAACCATAAATTGCAGAAGAAGCGGCATCCTTCAGAAAAGAAACGCTTTCGATGGAATTCGGGTCCAAATTGGAGAAGAATGTAGCATCTGCTATTGCTCCGTCAATGACAAACAAAGGGGAAGAAGTCCCCAAGTTTCCGCGACCACGCATGTTGATGGAGATGGAACCTTGACGGTTGATAATGGTTACCCCCGGTACCTGTCCTTGAACGGAAGCCAACACGTCCGTATTGACACGCTCTTTCAGCTCTTCGGAGCCGACAGATGCAACGGCACCGGTGAGGTTTACTTTCTTTTGGGTACCATAGCCGATCACGACTACTTCATCCAATTTTTGGGTGTCTTCTTTCAGACTGACTTTGATCGTTTGTTCTCCATTGTATTTGATCTCTTGGGTCAAATAACCAATAAATGAGATAACGATTACATCTCCCTTTTTTACTTCCAGGACAAAATTACCGTTCATGTCGGTAACAGTACCGTTTGTAGTGCCTTTTACAACTACCGAAGCTCCTGCTACAGGGCCGAACTCGTCTTCAACGACACCTTTCAAACTTGCTTGCTGCTGAGAAATGCCAACTTTGGGAGTCGTAGTTTCGTTGGCGGCAAATATCACCCCTGATGAACAAAGGGCTACAGACAACAGCAAAAAACTGACTGGTCTTGCGATTTTCAACATACTAATTGTTTTTTGTTTAATAATAGTTAGATATAATAGGCTTTAAGAGGATCTGTTTTCTTCTACAGCTCACACTTACTTGCTTATTTTTAGTAATTAGGGTCAAAGTTTATGCTTGCACATGTGTAGTTCTTGTAGGACTATGACTTATTGTAAGAAATATAAAGCTGTATAGGCAAAAATGAGGATTTTTTGTATGAAGTTCTTGTAGGACTATGATTAAGTTATACGAATTTGTACTGAAACATCAGAATTACCAGTCTGTTTCTTGTAGAAAACCTTGGGAGTAAACCAGATTTTCCTAGTAATTAATCTGTTGATGTTAGTAAGTTATGTGGTCTATGATTATCAACCGGAAAGTATACAATCTTCAGCTAATAGACAGATTACTTTAATATGTGGAAATATTTATCCCATCATGCTATTTATCAGTTATTTATAACCAAAGTAATATATATAGCGGGAAGCAGACGATTACATAGCAAATTAAATTATTGATTAGAATCTATCCACATAAATTTAGATCTATACAATAAGTATATAGAAAAAAGCAAGAAAATCTGATAGGTTTAGAAAATAACACTCGGAAACGCTTAATTGTTAATTAACATTTTAAGATGTGTACTTGGTTGAAATTCCTGAGAGCTTCGGGATATATATGAAACAAACTATGGATTCATGCATCTTGCACAATACAACCATATTGTCGAATTTTCAAGGGATTTAGGGTAAAGAATAGAGGTGGTAAAAGAAAATAATGATTAATATCATTTGTATTAGTAAAATATTTTAATATATTTGTCTCAATGTATAAAAACGGTATTAAAATATATTCAATAGTATTCTTGCTAATTTTTTCTAAAAAAACATGCAAGATAATAAATAAATGTATTACATTTGCCCCGTCAAAGGACGTAGTTCTACAAGAACTATGTTCTCATTTGCATGGCAAATGTATGACAGATGTTAGGAATCATACCATGAATGTAAAGAATCTATAAGTAAGGTGGTTATCACCTCCTTGGATCTTATTCATATAGTGACTATTATTATTAAACAAAAAACAATTAGTATGTTGAAAATTGCAAGACCAGTCAGCTTTTTGCTGTTGTCTGCTGCTTTATGTTCCTCAGGAACAGTGTTCGCAGCTAATGAGACAGCAACTCCTAAAGTTGGTATTTCTCAGCAACAGAAAAGTTTGAAAGGAACAGTTAATGATGTACTGGGCCCCGTAGCAGGTGCTTCAGTTGTCGTAAAAGGTACGACGAACGGTACGGTTACTGACATGGACGGTAACTTTGTTTTGGAAG
This sequence comes from Parabacteroides sp. merdae-related_45_40, assembly GCF_001915675.1. Taxonomy (NCBI): domain Bacteria; kingdom Pseudomonadati; phylum Bacteroidota; class Bacteroidia; order Bacteroidales; family Tannerellaceae; genus Parabacteroides; species Parabacteroides sp. merdae-related_45_40. The sequence continues at coordinate 131,932 of NZ_MNQY01000117.1, forward strand.
TGAATAGCGGTGATGTTCTTCAAATCTCTTTCATCGGTTATGTAACACAGGAAATCAAGTACACCGGACAAGCGACTTTGACTGTGAATCTGATGGAAGATACTCAGAAACTGGAAGAAGTCGTAGTTGTCGGTTACGGTACACAAAAGAAAGTGAACATGACCGGGGCTGTTGCACAGATTGACAGCAAAGCGTTAGAAAATCGCCCGGTTCAGAACGTTTCTACCGCATTGCAAGGTACTATGCCGGGTGTTCAGGTTACTTCCGGCGGTGGCCGTCCCGGACAGGATGGTGGTACGATTCGCGTGCGTGGTGTTGGTACATTAAACACGGCTGATCCTTATATTTTGGTGGATGGTATCGAAACCGGAACGATGAACTCGGTCGATCCGAACGATATCGAAAGTATTTCCGTATTGAAAGATGCTGCTTCTGCTGCGATCTACGGTTCGAAGGCGTCAAATGGTGTAATCTTGATTACGACAAAACGTGGTAAGACAGGTAAACCACGTATCTCTTATAATGGATATGTAGGTTTCCAGAAACCGACGGAAATGATTGACCGTATCAGCTCTTATGACTATGCGCGCTTGTATAGCCAGTCTATGATCGATGAAGGCTTGAATCCCCGTTTCAATGAAACTGATATTGAGAATTTCAGAAATGGTACTTCTCCTAACACGGATTGGTATGATGAAGCCTATAGAACCGGTGTACAGCATTCTCATAATGTAAGTGTGAGCGGTGGTACGGATAATGCGAAGTATATGGGATCTGTCGGCTATTTGGGACAGACCGGTATTTTACCGAATGCGGACAGACAGCAATTTAATGCTCGTACAAATTTGGATCTGAAGCTGAATTCCAGATTGACGGTTCGTTTGAATTTGGCATATATCAAGAATGACTATTCCGACCCAATTTCTTCTTATACATCTGGTATAAGTGAAACTGGTGATCCGAATAGTGCTGCCAGCTCTGATCAGATTATCCGTCAGTTGAACCGTATTGCTCCGTGGATTGTAGGTCGTGCTGAAGACGGTACTTATGGTACTATTGGAGATGGTAACCCACTTGCGTGGTTGGATGTTAACCAAACTGTTGACCGTAAAAATCAGAATTTCTCTGGTACCCTGTCTGCCGATTATAAAATCATCGACGGTTTAGTTGCAACAGTGACGGGTTCTTATGTTAACAATCAACAACACTATCGTGCATTTCAAAAATATATTCAGTACAATCCGAATAAGGAAACAGAACCGAATCGTTTGGAAGAACGTTTTACCGGTTGGCATCGTGCAAACTTTGATGCATTGTTGAATTTTGACAGACAATTCGGTGAACACGGTTTGAAAGCAATGGCAGGTTGGCATACAGAAAAGTATGACTATACCTATAACCAGCAGTTCCGTAAGAATTTCCCGACTAATGATCTGACCGATATCGCGGCTGGAGATGCTGCTACTCAGAAGAACAATGGCTATACACGTGAGTTGGCGATGATTTCTTGGTTCGGACGTATTAACTATGATTATGCCGGCAAATATTTGTTGGAAGGTAATATCCGTTCTGATGCTTCTTCCCGTTTTGCTGATGGTAATCGTTGGGGATATTTCCCTTCTTTCTCTGCTGCATGGCGTATTAGTGAAGAAGGTTTCATGGAAAATACGAAAGATTGGTTGAACAACTTGAAGATTCGCGGATCATGGGGGTTATTGGGTAATCAAGATGCATTGACAGATTATTATCCTTGGATGAATACCTATAATCTAGATGCAAGTTATCCGTTAGGAGGTGCTTTGCAGTCGGGGTATTATCAGAAAGCATATAAGTTGTCTTCTATCTCTTGGGAAAAATCTCGTACATGGGGACTTGGTTTTGATGCGACAGTCAATAACAAGATCAATGTGACATTTGACTACTATGACCGTAGGACAACAGGTATTATCATGGATGTTCCGGTTCCGGCAGAATTTGGTTTGGATGCTTATAAAGATAATGTAGGTGAAATGTCCAATCGAGGTGTTGAAGTGATTCTGAGCTACAACAACAAATGGGGTGATTGGTCGTTTGGTGCAACCGGAAACTTCTCGTACAACAAAAACGAATTATTGGATTTAGGTTTGAGTCTGGATGCCGGAGGTGTAACGGCTGATCCGAACAATGGCAATAAGGTTCGTAAGATTGGTGAAGCGCTGAACACATATCGTGTTTATAAAGCAGATGGTTTCTTTGAATCGGATGAAGCAGCCCAGGCTTGGATGGATAAATATTCCACACAGGCAGGTTATCCGTTTGGAACTAAAAAGTTCAAGGGGGGTGATCTGATCTATCAGGATGCAAACGGTGATGGTGAAATGACGGCTGATGACCGCGTCCTTGCAGGTTCTTCAGATCCTAAATTTACGTTTGGTTTGAATCTGAATGCTGCTTATAAAGGCTTCGACTTATCCATGTTGTTTACGGGCGCGGCTGGCGTGCATCGTTTGATCAACCAGGAAGTAACAGGCTATTTCGGTGGCGATGACTCACATCCGGCAACTGTATGGTTGGATGCTTGGACACCGGAAAACAAAGATGCAACGATGCCACGTGTGGCTTATGATGTAACATCTCCGAGTCTGTCATCTAATGTCGTGTCTACATTCTGGTTGCAGAATTCCAGCTATTTGCGTATGAAGAACCTGCAATTCGGTTATACACTTCCGAAGAATGTGATCAAATCGGTTGGAATTGAAAACGTACGTTTCTACTACTCTGTAGAAAACCTGTTTACTATCCATAATATGCTTGTCAATGTGGATCCGGAAATCGGAGATGAACGCGGTTCCAGTTTCCCGTTAACTCAGACACATGCTTTTGGTGTGAATGTGACATTCTGATAAGAACGATTGTTTAAGATTAAAATTAAAGAATAAAATATGAAACGTGTATTAGTATATATGCTGGCCGGGATGGCATTGGTCGGGACTTCCTGTTCGGACTTTTTGGATACGATTCCCCATGACGCACTGTCTCCCAGCACAACTTGGCAAACAGAAAAGGATGCTGAAAAGTTTTTGATTGGTTGTTATGACGGTTGGGCTGATGAAACGGGTATTCTGTATTGGGATTGTGCTTCCGATTTCGGTTTCAATTTCCATGTCCATGAAAATTATCGGAATATCGGAAATGGTAGTATGACTGCCAGCAACGCAGTTGCAGATTATTATAAATTTGGAATGATCCGTCGTTGTAACGATTTCTTGACCAATATCCAAAATATTGAATTTGCGGATGCAAAGAAGAAAGACAATATGATTGGTCAGGTGAAAACGATCCGGGCTTATACTTATTTCAATATGAACTGGCAGTATGGTGGTGTACCTATTATCGATTCTTATGAAACAGCTGAAGAAGCACAAGTTCCCCGCAATACGGAAGAAGAGGTGAAAAAGTATATCTACGACGAGTTGGATGCTGCTATCCCGATGTTAGATGATGCTCCTGCCGCAAGTGGTTATATCGCCAAAGGTACGGCTTTGGCTATCAAGATGCGTTCAGCCCTTTATTATGCCGACTACCAGCGTGCGAAAGAGGCTGCAAAAGCTATTATGGATTTAGGACAGTATGAACTGGATCCGAGCTTTGAAAATATATTTATGGTGAGCGGACAGAATTCGAAAGAAATCATAGCTGCTGTGCAACATGATGAAAATCTGTATTCAAATTGGATGATCGCCACGATGTATAACAATTCGGATGCAGGTTGGTCTTCTATGGTTCCATCCAAAAATCTGATTGATGCGTATGAAATGAGTAATGGTTTGACAAAAGAAGAGGCTGGTAGTGGTTACGATCCTGTTCATCCTTTTGCAAATCGTGACCCGCGTATGGCAATGACGGTTCTTTATCCGGGTATGGATTGGGTTAATTATAAGGGAGAAGAAACGATCATTAACACATTGGATAAGGAGGTGAATGGTAAATCGAATCCGGATCATCCGGGTACGGCTAACAACTCTTCGAAGACGGGTTTGACTTGGGCTAAATATTTGGCTCCGATGTCTCAATATGGAGATGTTTGGTCTTCGAATGCGCAGACGATCATTTTCCGGTATGCAGAAGTATTATTGACATATGTGGAAGCTGAGAACGAATTGAACGGCCCGTCTGCTGAAATATACGATATGTTGGATCAGATTCGTACGCGTGTAGGTATGCCGAAAGTAGATCAGAGTAAATATGGTACTAAAGAAACATTGCGTGAATTGATTCGTCGCGAACGTTCTATCGAGTTAGCTGGTGAAGGCCTTCGTCGTGCCGATATTCTTCGTTGGAAAGATGCAAGTGGCAAGATGGTTGCTGAAACGGTATTGAATGCTCCTTTGGAAAGCTTCACCGGAACGATCAATTATGATGAAAAAGATCCGTACAAACGTGCAGTCATAAGTGGTGTCGAATTAGTTGAAAACCGTTCGTTCGCTCCTCATAACCGGTATTTACCGATCAAGCAGGATGCACTTGATAAAAACAAGCAATTGAAACAGAATGACGGTTATTAATAAGAACTGATATATTTATCATGTTTTAAGAGGGATATATTGGATCATTTCCAATATATCCCTTTCCTTTGTACAGAAAAACACTAACATAGCATGAAGCATTATCGAATTTTCTCTTTTATCTTGTTGTTCATTTGTGCTGCATTCGGACAAAGTTGCAGTATCTCCTTTTCCGGCCGGGAAGTCCTGGACATGAATACCGACTGGGCTTTTTATCGGGGGGATGTGGTGGAAGGGAGCCGGACGGATCTGGATGATTCAGGATGGATACCTGTCGCACTACCCCATATCATGCAACTGGAAATGAAACATTGCGGCGGGAACTCCATTTATGACGGGATCGGTTGGTATCGCCGTTATTTCAAACTGCCTGCAAAATATAAGGATAAACGGGTCGTCGTCTCCTTTGAAGGAGTGATGACGAATTGCGATGTTTATCTGAACGGCCAAAAAGTGACGGAACATCATGGTGGTTATATGGGATTTGTCGCAGATCTTACGGACCGTATCGATTGGAACGGTAACAATGTGCTGGCTGTCAGGGTGTCTGCCGAGCCGGACCCACTGACACCTCCGGGAAAGCCGCAGGACAAAATGGATTTCTATTATTATAGTGGGATTTATCGGGATGTCCGGATGGTGATTACGGACAAAGTATATATCACCGACCCGTTAGAGGAAGATCTTGTTGCCGGTGGAGGTCAGTTTGTGACGTATCCCGAAGTGACAAAAGACAAGGCGAGGGCACATCTTGCGACTCATGTCCGGAATTTGACGGATAAAGATCAGACATTGTCTGTTTTCTCGCAACTGGTCGATTCGGTTGGCCACGTTATTGCTGAGGCTGAAACACCGGTCACCTTGCACAAGCAATCGGACAGAACGGTGGAGCAGGACCTCATTGTTAACCAGCCTGCTTTATGGCATCCTTATACGCCTAATCTCTATACCTTGCGTACGCAATTATTATCGGAAGATAAAGTGCTCGACGAAACCACCCGGAAAATCGGTATTCGTACGATCCGGTACACGGCCGAGGAAGGATTCTTTATCAATGGTGAAAAACTGTATATGCGCGGAGCCAACCGTCACCAGGCTTTTGCCAATGTTGGGGATGCGGCTTCCAACTCAATGCAGGTACGGGATGTGATCGACCTGAAACGGGGTGGTTATAATGCGGTTCGCGCCGCCCATTATCCGAATGATCCGGCTTTCTTGGAGGCGTGTGACCGGTATGGGCTGTTAGTAGTGGAGTGTATTCCCGGATGGCAGTTCTATAATCCGGATTCAACCTTTATTAAACGTTTGTATGAAATCGGACGCCAGATGATCCGCCGTGACCGGAATCATCCTTCTGTTGTCCTTTGGGAAACGGCTTTGAACGAATCCCGTTATCCGGTCTCTTTGGCAAAAGAGATTTTCGAACTGTCTCATGCCGAATATCCGGGCGATCAGATGTACACGGCAGGTGATTACTTCGGGCATGCGGAAATGGAGCCCTATTATGATGTCTTTTATAAACAGGTTTCCAAATTCCCGAAAGACGGGGATGTGATGAGTAATTATCCGGAAGATTTTATAGTAGTCAAGCCGTTGTTTACCCGCGAATGGGGAGATGGCGTGGGCGAAAAGCCACGTGTCAGCTTGAAAGAAAGCGAGGAAGAACAGATGCGCCAGTGCCGCAGCCGTATCGAGCAGTTGAATGGTAAAGGCTATTTTGACTGGTGCATGCTGGATGCCAATCCACATATGGGTGGACATTTCGTTTGGAGCTACAATGACTATGCACGGGGCAGCCAGGATGAAACGATGTATAGCGGTGTGGTGGATATCAACCGGTATCCGAAATTCAGCTACTTCATGTTGCAGAGTATGAGGGACAAAGCAGTTTCACAACCCGGATTGTATGAAGGGCCGATGGTCTTTATCGCTTCCTATAATGCTTCGGGAGATTTCGCCTCGTCTACAACAGATATAACGGTTTTTTCCAACTGCGACGAAGTCCGTCTTTATCGTAATGAGAAGTTGATCGGAACTCAGACACGGGAAGAACGGACACCTCTGTTTCGTTCGATTGTCGAGAAAGGCGGCAGTCCGGTGTTCGTCTTTAATGCCGGGGAATATGAAACTGGGACGTTAAAGGCGGAAGCGCTGGTTGACGGAAAGATTGTGGCAACCCACAGTGTGAGCACTCCGGGAAAAGCCGATCGTCTGGTTGTGGACATTAAGACGGATGGCATTGTTCCTGTTGCCGACGGCTCGGATATGATTCCTGTCTACTTTAAGGTCTGTGACAAGAACGGTTCTTTGATCTACAACTCTGGACAGGAAATCCGGATTCTGGTGTCTGGTGAAGGAGTGCTGGTCGGAGATACGATCAGCCGTATCGGTATCAATCCTCAGAAGGTGGAAGGTGGCGTTGGTTTCGCATTTGTCCGCACGACGAAGAAAGCCGGTAAGATTACGGTGAAAGCGACAGCAGAGGGTTTGTTCGCCGGTGAAGAGGAAATCAGCACGAAGCCGTTTGAAGGGAAGTCTCTGCCTGATGGAAAACATGCTCTGTTTACGGGGAAAGAGGAAGACAATGTTGTGGTAAAACCTTCTTCCTGGCAGAAGCGTATCTTGGAGAAACCTCGCCTGAAAATCGCGTCGGTTCAGGTTGGAAACAGCCAGGACGGGTATCCTGCTTCCAATATAATCGACAATGACGATCATACTTGGTGGATTGCCGGAGAAGACCGGTTGCCACAGGTAGTCACTTTGGTGCTGGACCGTCCGACATACGTGGCTGCTAGCCGTATCCTTTTCCAGAAAGACAGTTCTTCCTATAAGCATAAGGTAGAGACTTCTGAGGATGGCGAACGGTGGGAACTCTTGTATGAGCGTGAATGTACGGGCTGGGAATTTAAGCCGATGACGGTTGACCGGGAAGTGAAATATCTCCGCTTGACAATCGAGAATGTTTCCGAAGGGCGTGCCGGCCTGGGGGAAATCTCGCTCTATTAATATATTATATAATGTATAACACGTCTAATCTGAATAGCATGAAAAGAATAGTATATATGTTGGCAGTCCTGTTCTACGGGACAAGCCTTTTTGCACAAGACAAGCCGTTCGACATTGAGCATGCGCCGGCTCCTTTGTTCCGTTGTCCTATCTATGACGGCCCTACCGACCCGACGCTCGAATGGAACGCGGAGCGGCAGGAATGGTGGATGTTCTACACGCAACGCCGTGCCAATGTCCCTAACTTGCAGGAAGTGGCCTGTGTATATGGCAGTAAAGTCGGGATCGCGGCAACCAAGAACAACGGTAAAAACTGGTATTATGTCGGGACAGCGAACCTGCCGGAACCCATGCAAGGACAGAGCACTTTCTGGGCTCCCGATGTGTTCAAGCATAAGGACACTTATTACATGATCGTGACCTTTATCCCCGGTATTCATCCTTTCTGGGGAGGTGATGCCCGGCTTGTCTTTTACAAAAGCAAGGATCTGATGAACTGGGATCTGGTGGAGGAAATAGAAGGTACACATGGTTGTATCGACGCTTCGGCGTTTCAGATGCCGGACGGAACATGGAAGATGTGGTACAAGACTCCCGATTCCAAGACGAATACGGGTGTGAGCAAGGATTTGACGACTTGGAAGGTAACCGGCAAATGTGAGATTGACGATGTCCCGCATGAGGGGCCGATCGTCTTTTATTGGAAAAATAAATACTGGAACATCATCGACGAATGTAATCTGGGATATGTCGGCTTGCACTGTTACGAATCGGACGATGCGACTAACTGGACCTATAATTCGACAATCCTGAACAAACCGGGCCTCCGTCCGGACGATTTCGACCAGGGAAGGCATTGCGATGTCGTTGTGATCGGAGACCGTGCTTTTATTTTCTATTTCACTCATCCGGGACGGACGTATAAAATGGACGGTATGGAAGTGGAAGAAAATACTTGGAACTATCATCGTGCCTCTATCCAGATAGCCGAATTGGAATATGTGGATGGAAAGATTGTTTGCGACCGGGATAAGTATGCAAAGAAAGTCCCGTCACCTATCGAGCGGAAGAAGAAGTAAACGGGAATAAAAAGAGGTATAAAATGAAAATAGATCGTTTGTTTGTTGTTTCTTTAGGGGCAATCACCGGATTGGCTTCTTGCTCGTCCGGACAGGAGGAAGAGGCGCAAAGACCGAATATCCTGATCCTGCTTGCGGATGATGCCGGATATGCGGATTTTGGATTTATGGGGGCGACGGATATCCAGACACCTAACATCGACCGCCTGGCAGCCGAAGGGTGTATCTTTACGGATGCTCATGTGGCGGCGACGGTGAGCAGCCCTTCGCGATCCATGATGCTGACGGGCCGCTACGGACAACGCTACGGATATGAATGTAACCTGGATAAGCCGGGAGATGGCCTTCCTGACGATGAAGAATTGCTTCCGGCTTTGTTGAAACGGTATGACTACCGTACGGGCTGTATCGGAAAATGGCATTTGGGCTCCGAACCCTCCCAGCGTCCGAATGCGAAAGGCTTCGATACGTTCTACGGGCTTTTGGCCGGCCATCGTTCTTATTTTTATAATCCTGAAACCAGTGACAAGGATGGCAGCCTGCAACAATACCAGCACAACGGGCGGAAACTGTCTTTCGACGGTTACTTCACCGATGAACTGGCTTCTAAGGCACAGCAGTTTGTTACGGAGAGCGAGCAGCCCTTTATGCTGTATATGTCCTTTACCGCTCCCCATTCTCCCAATGAAGCGACGGAAGAAGATTTGGCGCGTTTCGAAGGACAGCCCCGCCAGAAGTATGCGGCTATGATGTATGCGCTGGATCGTGGTGTCGGCAAGATTGTGGACGAACTGAAAGCGGCGGGCAAGTTCGACAATACGATTATATTCTTTTTGAGCGACAATGGCGGTTCCACGACCAACCAGTCCTCCAACCTTCCGTTGAAAGGCTTCAAGGGAAATAAGTTCGAAGGCGGACAACGGGTTCCGTTCTTTGTCGTTTGGGGCGATCGTTTCAAGCGGGACCAACGTTTCACCGGGCTGACTTCTTCGCTGGACATTTTTGCCACAGTGGTGGATGCGTTGGACATTCCGGAAGAAGGATTGCACAAGCCGATCGACGGTGTCTCCCTGTTGCCGTATCTTTCCGGGGAAAAAAGCGGTAATCCGCATGAAGCCTTATTCTGGCGTAAGATGGATACACGGGCCATCCGTTCCGGTTCGTACAAGTTGATCATTACTCGTGGTGTCGATTCCGTCCTGTATAATATGGATCAGGACGTGGAAGAGATGCACGATCTTTTATCTTCCGAGCCGGAGAAGGCACGGGAACTCATGGAGCAGTTGAGCGAATGGGAGCAGGCCTGTTGCAAAGATCCCCTTTGGATAGAAGAGGGTTGGGCCGAAATCACAAACGGCCTGCATGAACGTTTGATGAAAAACGAGATAAGGACGGCACAGGATCTTTGATAAAAAAGCCTCGGCATAAAGT
>NZ_MNQY01000003.1:0-4593 GCF_001915675.1 Parabacteroides sp. merdae-related_45_40
AAAGAACATGCACAGTCCTAAAACAGTCAACAGTCGTGTGGATATTTGTTTCATCATATCTTTACTTCTTGTTTTAATCCGCTGCAAATATACATTAATTTACAATTGTGGCACCATTATTCGCTAAATCTTCCCGCTATTTTTATAAAAAAGAGCTTTTCTCATGTTTTTTATTTTCATTTTCACATGTTTACAGACAAACTTTCATTACATTTGCACCAATTTTACAGATAGAAAAATAAGAAAAAGATTATGCTTAATCCAATTAACAAGACGATCGAATTGGCTGATGGAAGAACCATCACCATCGAAACCGGGAAATTGGCGAAACAGGCGGACGGTGCAGTTACCGTACGTATGGGCAACACCGTGTTGCTGGCTACTGTTTGTGCCGCTAAAGATGCAAACCCGGGTGTTGACTTCATGCCGTTACAAGTAGAGTACAAAGAAAAATTCTCGGCATTTGGCCGTTTTCCTGGCGGTTTTACAAAAAGAGAAGGTAAAGCTTCCGACTACGAAATCTTGACTTCTCGTTTGGTCGACCGTGCCCTCCGCCCTCTTTTCCCTGACAATTACCATGCCGAAGTATATGTAAACGTTATATTATTCTCCGCAGACGGTGAAGACATGCCGGATGCACTTGCCGGACTGGCTGCTTCAGCCGCATTGGCCGTATCAGATATTCCTTTCAACGGACCGATCTCCGAATGCCGCGTCGCACGCATCGATGGCAAGTACGTAGTCAACCCCACGTTCTCTGAATTGGAAAAAGCAGATATTGATATTATGGTGGGTGCTACACTTGACAACATCATGATGGTGGAAGGCGAAATGGATGAAGTTCAAGAATCAGAAATGCTGGAAGCGATCAAAGTAGCACACGAAGCAATCAAAGTACAGTGCCAGGCACAGCTTGAACTATCCGAAGCTTGCGGTAAACTGGTTAAACGCGAATACTGCCATGAAGTCAATGATGACGAACTGCGCAAAGATGTACACGAAAAATGTTATGCAAAGGCATACGCCGTTGCAACCTCCGGCACCGACAAACATCAGCGTGCCGAAGCATTCGAAGCAGTTGTCGAAGAGTATAAAGCTCAGTTTTCAGAAGAAGAATTGACAGACGAGAAAGTTGAAATGATCGGCCGCTATTACCACGATGTAGAAAAAGAAGCGATGCGCCGCGCTATCCTGGACGAAGGAAAGCGTCTGGACGGTCGTAAGACTACTGAAATCCGTCCGATCTGGATCGAAACAGACTGCCTGCCAGGTCCTCATGGTTCTGCAATCTTCACGCGTGGCGAAACACAGTCGCTTTCGACTGTTACCTTAGGTACAAAAGCCGATGAAAAGATGATCGACGATGTACTGAACCACGGAAAAGAACGTTTCCTATTACATTATAACTTTCCTCCGTTCTCTACTGGCGAAGCAAAAGCTTCTCGCGGTGTGGGACGTCGTGAAATCGGTCACGGAAACCTGGCTCATCGTGCATTGAAACGGATGATCCCGACAGATTATCCTTATGTGGTACGTGTGATTTCCGATATCTTAGAGTCTAACGGTTCTTCTTCAATGGCAACCGTATGTGCCGGAACGCTGGCATTGAGAGACGCAGGTGTTCCGATGAAGAAGCCGGTATCCGGTATCGCAATGGGGCTGATCTCTGAAAACAAAGGCCAGAACTACGCTATCCTGTCCGATATCTTAGGAGACGAAGACCATTTGGGCGATATGGACTTCAAGGTAACAGGAACAAAAGACGGTATCACTGCCACTCAGATGGATATCAAGGTAGACGGTCTGTCATACGAAATTCTTGAAAACGCATTGGCACAGGCAAAAGAAGGCCGTATGCACATTCTGGGCAAGATAATGGAAGCCCAGCCAGAAGTTCGTCCGGATCTGAAACCTCATGCTCCGAGAATCGAAACGATGACAATCGGTAAAGAATTTATCGGTGCGGTAATCGGCCCGGGCGGCAAGATCATCCAAGGTATTCAGGAAAAGACAGGTGCTGTTATTACAATTGAAGAAGAAGACGGAGTGGGTAAAATCGAAATTTCCGGAACGAATAAAGCAACAATCGATGCCGCTATCCGCTCCATCAAAGCTATCGTTGCCGTTCCTGAAATCGGCGAAATCTACGAAGGAAAGATTTCTTCTATCATGCCTTACGGTGCATTCGTTGAATTCATGCCGGGTAAAGACGGTTTGCTCCACATTTCCGAAATCGACTGGAAACGTCTGGAAACAGTTGAACAGGCAGGTTTGAAAGAAGGCGACACTATCAGCGTCAAGTTGGTAGACATCGATGCCAAGACTGGTAAATTCAAATTATCCCACAAAGTGCTGCTGCCGAAACCAGAAGGTTACGAAGAACGCCCGCCGAGACCAGAACGTGGTCCGAGATCGGAACGTGGAGACCGTGGCCCCCGTCAGGATCGTGGAGACCGTGGTCCTCGCCGCGAACGTCAGGATTAAGAATCGGTAAACACCTACGTGTATAATTTCCCAACAGCTCCCGCTCCATATTTTTGGGGACGGGAGTTGTTTTTTATACGCAACACTCTTTTTTATCCTTCACCTTTTATCTGTATACCATATATTTCAAGCACCCCCAGGGTGAAGGCCAAAAAACACTTGCCTTCACCTTTTATAAGCATTAAAAAAACAAAGTACAGAATAAATAGGTGAATGAGAAAGCAATAACTATCCGCAACATTTAATCAAAATAGCCTATAACCTATCCGGAAAAAGGATATAGGCTGTAAACAAAAAAGGTATAGCCTGTTCCAAGCAAGCCTATATCCTTTTGGAAAGGACAAGCATCGCTTCCGGACAAACGCCAACCGGACAAGTTCGCCCCGCCTACCCATACTCTTGCCTATTCGGTCTGAAAGAAATACGGACGAAGCAACTACTATCTGTATTATCAGCTACGGAAGCTGTAAAATTGGGTGAGATAATCAACAGAAACTGAATGTATACTATATAGAATATGTAGCATAACCAGTAAAGAATACAGAATCCATTTCGATACAATTACCATCGAAACAGAAAAAATTAACGAAAACCGCATCTCTAAAGGTATCAGACTACACATAACGGCTCTCTATAAAAAAGAGGGAATGATTTTTTCACTCCCTCCCTTTTTATATGAATGCAAAGCACGTCTTACTTGCTGCAAGTGCAACGCGGTTTGATCTGTTTGAAGAAATCGTTACCCTTGTTGTCTACCAGGATAAATGCTGGAAAATCTTCCACTTCGATCTTCCAGATCGCTTCCATGCCCAATTCGGGATATTCCACACATTCGATGCTCTTGATGTTGTTCTGGGCCAGAATTGCAGCCGGACCGCCGATACTTCCCAAATAGAAACCACCATATTTCTGGCAAGCATCCGTCACCTGTTGGCTACGGTTACCTTTCGCCAACATGATCATGCTACCGCCATGACTCTGGAACAAACCGACATACGGGTCCATACGGCCGGCAGTCGTCGGACCCATAGAACCGCAAGCCATACCAGTCGGAGTCTTGGCCGGACCGGCATAATAGATAGGATGATCCTTGATATACTGAGGCAGGTCTTCACCACGGTCCAAACGTTCTTTTAACTTGGCGTGAGCGATATCGCGACCTACGATGATCGTACCATTCAGAGACAGACGGGTAGCCACCGGATATTTATCCAGTTCTTTCAGGATCTCTGTCATCGGCTGGTTCAGGTTGATCTTGACAGCATCGCCTTCGCCTGCCTCGCGCAGTTCTGCCGGGATCAGTTCGCCCGGATGGCTGTCCAGCTTCTCGATCCAGATACCGTCTTTGTTGATCTTACACTTCACGTTACGGTCGGCCGAACAACTGACACCCAAACCGACCGGACAGGAAGCGCCGTGCCGCGGCAGACGGATGATACGGATATCATGTGCCAGATACTTTCCGCCGAATTGTGCTCCCAAACCGATATTGTGCACTTCGGCCAGCACTTCTTTTTCCAGTTCTATATCCCGGAAAGCACGGCCATACTCGTTGCCAGTCGTAGGCAATTCGTCATAATAATGTGTAGAAGCCAACTTCACCGTCAGCAGGTTCTTTTCGGCAGAAGTACCGCCGATAACCACTGCGATATGATAAGGGGGACAAGCAGCCGTACCCAATGTCTTGATCTTTTCGATGATGAAGGGGACCAAAGTGCCGGGATTCAGGATCGCCTTTGTTTCTTGATACAGGTAAGTCTTATTGGCGGAACCGCCACCCTTTGTCACGCACAGGAACTTATATTCCATACCTTCCGTAGCTTCGATATCGATCTGGGCGGGGAGGTTGCATTTGGTGTTCACTTCGTCGTACATGTTCAGGGGAGCGTTCTGCGAATAGCGCAGATTCTCTTCCGTATAGGTTTTATATACACCCAACGAAAGTGCCTCTTCATCGCAGTAGCCAGTCCACACCTGCTGTCCCTTTTCGCCGTGGATGATAGCCGTACCGGTATCCTGGCAGAAAGGAAGTACACCCTTAGCAGCAACTTCTGCGTTACGCAGGAAAGTCAACGCTACATATTTATCGTTATCACTTGCTTCCGGATC
>NZ_MNQY01000004.1:0-4546 GCF_001915675.1 Parabacteroides sp. merdae-related_45_40
GGCTTTGTGGCAGCAGGCTTATGAAACACAGGTCGATGCCCATTTTCAACTCTACTTGAATTATGTCGAATATCTGAAAGCGGCGGGAGCGTTGTCTGATTCCGTTCCTTATCGGTCGAAAGAAAAATAACAAGTGTTTTCTTTTGTCCGGTCTTTTATAATCCTTATCTTGCCGGCGGTTTCTAAAAAGGAACGGATTCCAACAAAGGGCCCAATAAAAAGATTTGGACACTTTGTAGGACAACAAAGGCTTCAAATAAATATTCTGGATGTATTGTGCCCTGCAAAACTTCCAAAAAAGTAATTTGAACACTTTGAAGCTCTACAAAGCCTTCAGAAAAAGAAATCGGACGTTTTGTAGGGCTTCGACAGGTCCAGGTCGTTTAACGGGTTTGTTGAAGTGTGACGATGAAATCTATAATCAAAATTTATCAAAGAAACATGAAACAAATTGTCAATTTCAGCAAAACGAGACTATTGGCAGAAACTTCTTATCAGTTCCATCTGGGTATTCAGGCACGTATTAAATCGGAAACGGCCGACAAGTTGGAAATCACTGAAGAAGCCGTTCGTTACGACAATGGTATCACGCGTATGGATCGAGCCCTTGAATGTTTGTCGAAAAGCGTGTTCACATCCAAAATGAATGCCGCGGACGACAAACGCGATAAAATTATCCGGATGTTACAATCCCAGGTCGCTTCCCCGGATATTTATCCCGATATTGAGGACCAAGAGGCCTGCAGGCGCTTGAATATCCTGTGCAAATCGTATAAGGACATTGTGAATGCTGCACAGGAAAAAGAAACCGGTATGTGCCGCAACCTGATCCAGGATTTGAGAAGCGATGCTTTCAAAGCGGATGTAACGAAACTGGGTCTCGACAAGTGGGTGACACGCCTGGAAGAAGCCAACGAGGAGTTCGACGCAATGGTCGAAAAACGTATCTCTGAAAACCAGACGAAGGTTACCGGAGGTGTCACTGAACCTCGTAGGCAGACGGAAGTTGCTTATGAAGATATCGTGGCAAAAGTCAATGCTCTGGCACGTGTTTATGGTGATACCAAATATGCCGATTTTATTGATTATGTCAATGCCCGTATCATTTATTTCAAGACGATCCTGAGTCACCAAGGTGTCAAGCAATCGTCCAACTTGCCGAATAATCCTGATATCCCTTCATCGGGTGGAGGGGATGACCGCCCCGGAGAATTGTAAGCTGTTTTTTAGATAGAGTTGTCTGTTTTTAAGATAACACCGGTTATCCAGTTTTGAATAATCGGTGTTAACTTATTTGTCTTGCATAAGTCGAGGCTATTATTTAGTTTTGCTACCATTATAAAACAAAAATGTTTTATGTTTAATCTAAAAATATAGATTTATGAAAAAAGTTTTTACATCGATTAGTATGGCGTTATGTCTTGTAGCGTCTTCCTTTACTACCTCTGCACAGACGGTGCAGTTGAGCGAAGCTCAGAAAACAGAAATCCAAAAAGAAGTATTGCCGGTCGTATTCGAACAGATCAAAGAGCAAACAGGTCTCGATATTTTAGGATGGGCACAGCCGCAACTGAGTTCGGATTTCATTGGAAGTTTGCCTGTATTGAATAATTTGCAGAGTGGATTGCGTGCCGACACACCGACGCCTTATAGCGTGAAGCCGGATAGTGTTGTTGTTAATATTGCTGCTATTCCAGGCCTTCCTTCGATGGCGGGTGTGTTGGGTAATGTAAAGGTGGAATTTGAAAATTATGCGACATCGAAATTTCCTTTTGAAATAAACGGCCGAGCACTTGAAATAGAAATGCCAGGTGTAATTAAAGCAATATCTTCTACATTGGGAACTGTAGCTGAGATTGTAATTACTTCATCTGCGGGTGCTGAAGGGGGATTACCAATAAAGGTTGATATGACTATTTCATTGTTTGAAGGGGATGCCCAGCCCTTATTGGGATTCGCTTTTGAGCAAAATGCAACTACTTATGCACTTGAAGCAAGTTTGGAAATCAGAGATGGTTTAAAGGATATTTGGGATTTAATTAAGGGTTTTAGTCCTGAATTGCCGGCTTTACCTGAATTAAATTATCTTGTTAGTATTGATATTGCAGGTTTATTGACAACAGGTGCTCTTCCTGTATCTTTATATGGCGTACCAACAGCCACAACAACAATGAGGATTCCGATGGGGGATGCTGCTGTTGCCCTTGATTTCAGTGGTAAAATGCCAATTAAATATATCGGCCTTACTTCTTATGAAGATGCTGTAGCTAAAGGATGGCGTAAACTTTGGTTTAATATGGAACAGAAAACAATCCAGGATATAGTTCTCACTATTGATAATTATGTTTATAAAACTGAGGCGAAAGTTGATTCTACTCTGGCAGATAAGACGATCATTACGATGAGTGATTATACCAAGAGCGCGACATTGACAAGTTCTCAATCAGCCATGAAATCTGTTATTGACCGTGTTGTTTCTGAGTTGGCAACAGAAGGCAAAGCCTCTTGGTACAAGATGTTAGTTGAATCTGGAAAAGATTCGAACAAAGACGGTCGCATCGATAACGACGAAAAGGTAACAACAATGGAAATTGAAGTTACACCATCTATTGTCGGTGCGGATGCTATTGCTAATATCAATATCAAATCGTATAGCTTTACCGAAACAGAAGATGTTATCACAACGGAAATGGATGTGAAAGCAACAGCCAATCTGACCAACCAAGTGATCAAAGTTGATGTAATTCCAGCAGGCTCTCCGGTTGCTGTGGGTAGTGCATATTTCACTTCCAACATCGCTGGTATCGTAACAAGCAACGATGATATCACAATTAATACCGTAAAAGTAACACCGGTCGATGGTGGTATCTACATTGATAATAGTGAAAAGGCAACTTATCGTATCGTTAATATGAGTGGAGCTACGATTGCTAACGGAACTGTTTCTGGTGACAATGCTTATATTTCAACCTCTTCTTTGGCAAAAGGTGTATATGTGATTGTGGTAACGGAAAATGGTGTTAGCCAGTCTGTGAAATTTGCTCGTTGATTAAGTTTTTGATCTGAAATATTTTTATTCAAAGTGGCGTCGGTTGTTTCTTCGGAAATAACCGGCGTTAACTTTTTTACTTTGTTTCTCACATCTCTATTCTGTATCTTCGCTTCGTTTTTTATGTATAATTTAAATAGAAGATTATGAAGAAAAATCTGTTGTTTGTGTTTACAATGTTGTGTGCGTTGAGTTTCTTCACTGCTTGTAGTGATGATGACAACTCGGATTCGGAAGTGCCCGTGCTGTTGAAAGGTGAAACGGCTTTCAGTGCAGAAAAACTTTCTCTCAAATATGGAGACAGCCCGCTTTTGGGAAAAGCAATCACTTTTTCGACCGAAGATGGCAAAACCGGAACGATTAAGATGGAAGGCGTGTTTGATCCGAGTATCATCAAGGATCTGTTGCCTTCGAAAAACAACGTGGTTCCGGCATTAGCACCGGGAGTTATTCCGGGTGAAGTAGTAACTATGTTTAATGTTAATCTGACTCAGGATGGGAATAAATATACATTCGAAGGCACAGATTCCAACAACGGCCGCGAAATGAAGTACGCCGGCACGGTCGATTCCACCTCTATGACTTTGGCTGTCAATGTCACGATGCCTAAAAATGATTTATTGGGGACTTGGAATTTGGCGAAGCAAGATATGACAACCGGTAAATCGCCTGTTATTCTTTCTTGGATATCGACGTCTCCAGGTATCACAATTCCCGGCATGATAGATGAGCCGTGGCCAACCAAAGATGCCGCTGCTTTATTGGGGAATATCTTTTTGTCTCCGATGTTAACTAAGTATCTTCATACGGTAACATTTCAAGAAGATGGAAATATCGTTGCAAGTTATTCCGCTGCAGGTAAAGAAGACGAGAATTCTGTTTCGCCTGTTAATCTGGCCCAGTATTATATCAAAGATGGCAAGTTATATTTGCAATTGAATATAGATATGATTCTTGCGACTATTGCGGCTAATAAGACTAAAACGAAGGCGTTGGATGCTTCGGTGATTCTACAGTTTGCCTCTTTGCTTTCGGAAGGAATTCCTTTGAATTGTGAAATTAAGGATGGAACTGCTGCTATCTATGCAGACAAAGATTTGATTTTACCGTTGTTAAGTCTGCTTTCATCTGAAGAAATTGTCGAGTTGATCATTGCACAGGTTCCGGCTGGACAACAGGAGATGGTAAAAGCTATTTTTGATCAGCTTCCTGAACTGATTAAAACAACGACTGAGTTTAATGCAGGTCTTAATCTGGAGAAGGAGTAATTTGTATTGTAGATTTTATCTTATTTGAAAAAGACTGTATCAAAATCCATGTTTTACGTTTGAGGCGGGAATGGATTGTTTTGATACAGTCTTTTTTATGTAGTTTGGTGTTTTTGCGGTTCTTATGTATATTTCTTATCTCGGTGCCTTCCGGTACAAATAAATCGCGATAAACGTATACAATATATTCGGAATCCAGGCGGCCATAGCAGGGCTGAGGTTGCCGTTG
>NZ_MNQY01000118.1:0-2765 GCF_001915675.1 Parabacteroides sp. merdae-related_45_40
CCATCCGCTCATTAAGTCAATAATAAGCGGTCTTTACGGGATATATTTGAAGGGTAATTCAATTATTCATCTTATTTTTACAGGTATGAAAACAACAACGCTCCTATTGCTTCTCCTTTTTCTAGTAAACAGCAGTTCGGCTGAAACGTTCATCCCCTATACCCCCGACTCTTTGAAAAAGGGCGATTGGGTGGAAATCGAGTCCGTCCACTACTATCCCTATGTGGCTCCGGGCATCGAAGAAAAGGTACCCTGGCGGGCGGAAAACATCCGACGAGTCATCTTTAAGGCGACCGTAACGGATCTGAATGAACGTACCCTCACCCTTGATTATACGTTCAAGAGCCTGTACGATTGCAGGAACGATACCGGGAAGCCCGGTTTCTACTATTTTGACAGCCGTTATCAGCAGGACTTCACATTCGATCACGAGATGGTCGGCAAACGGTTCCTGCGCGTCACATACGATCGGGAAAGCCAGAAAGCACATACTTTAGACAGACAAGAAACGACCTTTTCTTACTCGAAAAACTATGTTCCTTTCGGAGTAAGACAGGCAGGGTTGTCTGCCTATCCGGGAACGACTATCCAGGATTCCTTACCCTTGGACAAACAGCTTGCACCGGCGGTACAGGATATCCTGACCGGCTGGCAGGAAGACGGGATGCCTCGGCTGGCACAAAACATGCGGGTCATAGACGCCTCGTTCTCCCTTCCTCCGAATACGGAATTTACGTGTAGCTATGTCAATTTCGACTTGTCTGACGATTCGACCGTCCACAAAAAGATATTCATCGCCTACCCGACCGAACACAAAGTGGGCGAACGGGTGACGCTCCTGCTTACTCCGGGGGATTCCATCACGCAAGACAAAGAATTGTTTGCCACAACACACAAAAGACGTTATCAGGGACGGGGAAGCGAACAAAACAATTTCCAATACAGCTACCGAAGATTCGCCGACCTGTACGAATCAGACCTTTATATGTACCCTTCGGACCTCGAATCTCCCGATAAAATGAAAAAAGCCTTCCAACTCCGCAAATCTTTGTTCCAAAATGTATTAGCGAAAGATTTTAAAAACATGGATCCTTATTGGCAGATGGTATTCGAACGTTCGGAACAGTATCTTAAAGGGGCGCTTGCCCTTCATCTCTATATGTATGCCAGCGATAAAGAAGTTTGGCACAAAAGCGGCTTGGTCGACTGGCAAGCTCCCTATTTCGTCTCGGTCAATCCACTTATCGATTTTGCATACAGTATGCATCGACCGGAGGTCGCTAATTACTTTTATTTTTTGAATGTTTACACGATGTATAAGAAACAGGAATTGAAAGCAGATAACCTGAACCTAAAAACACAAAAAGCGAAGGAAAAATATTTATTGAATCCGGCAGATGATTATTATCTGAATAAACATATCCTCTCCGGCTTTCCCAAATATCAAGTAAACGGAATGAATTTACAATTTTTAATACACGATAAAACGTTAGCTGAAACTCAAGAAGATTACAACGATTTTATCCGCTCTTGTCCGGATACCAGCCTGACAAATCAGCTTCGAAGAGCATACGATAAACTATTGCCCTTCGAAGCCGGAAAAAATATCCGGGAAAGCGGCCTTAAGATAGCCGATAGCCTGCATCTGGTGAAAGGAAGCGACCGAAAATACATCCTGCTGTTTTTATCAACGAGGGAACAAGGTCTTCCAGCGCCAAGCCTTCAAAATGCACTCGATTTCAAGAAACGCCTCGAATCGGAAGGGCTGGCCTCCATCGTACAACTCGAATTATATTCAAAATTCCAATCTAACAATGCCAAACGGGTAAAGCCTTTTAAAGCTATTTCCGATCTGCAAATAGAAGAATTAAGGCGTAAGGAACTCGGCACCGTGACTATCCTGATGCGTGAAGACGGGACCATCCTCCATCGGCAATTTACGAATTGGCAATTTGACCCCAGCCCCGCCTTGGAAATCATTCAAAACGACCTGAAACGGGAAGACGAATCTTTCAACGATTTTCTAAAAGGATTCAAAGAAGGAGTATTAGGTACGCTTTTAATCGCTGCACAGGGTGAAAGGGAAGCAAAAGAAGGAACGTAACCGCCGCCGTATCCGTGAACTCGAACTACGCGCCATCCGTTCACAGATGAACCCGCATTTTATTTTTAATGCGCTCAGTTCGATCCAGAATCTGATCAACCGCTCGGCCAATCAGGAGGCGAATAAGTATTTGATCGACTTCTCACGCCTGTTGCGGAAAGTGCTGGCGACTTCCGAAAAGAAACTGGTCCCCCTCTCTGACGAGATCGAACAGTTGCAGCTCTACCTGAAGCTCGAACAGCTCCGTTTCCCCTTCTCCTACTCGCTGACGGTAGACAATAATATCGAACCGGATGCGATCGAGATTCCGGGGATGCTGATACAGCCTTTCGTCGAAAATGCCGTCAAACACGGAATCGCTCCGCGCGGTACGGGAGAAATCATAATTCGATTATCTTTGCAAGACCAGTTGTTGGTTATCGACATCATCGACGATGGTCCCGGAATGGTAACTGAAACGGAAAGCGGCTTCGGTATCCGTGCCATCAGCAACGAGTTCGAGATATTAAAGGATTTGTACAATACGGAAATCGGCATAACGATCGAAAACAGGCAGAAGAAGGAATCTGTTTCCGGTTGCCATGTCCGGCTATCCATCCCTTTATAAGACAAAATATGGACACCAAAATAACCGCAGCAATCGTAGATGACGAGCAGGGGA